>NZ_BMPP01000007.1 GCF_014647655.1 Deinococcus malanensis | reverse complement strand
AGTAGCTCAGCTGGTAGAGCACTACCTTGCCAAGGTAGATGTCGCGAGTTCGAATCTCGTCTCCCGCTCCATTTCATTAGTCCCCTCGAAAGAGGGGGCTTTCTTGTGTTGGGTCATTGACCCTTTAGCTGTCTGGCACCAAAAATCCGATTGGTCTGATCAATCTGAGGAATGTCGAGCCCGATAGTGCTGAAGCCGGTTTCTGAGCAGGTCATGGTTATTACTGGGGCGTCCAGCGGTATAGGGTTGAGCACCGCGCGATTGGCGGCGTCAAAGGGCGCCAGGCTGGTACTGGCTGCTCGCAGTGCCCAGGCTTTGCGTCAGTTGGTTCATGAGCTCAGCGATGCTGGTACTCAGGCTGTTGAGGTTGTGGCGGACGTGAGCTATCCGGAGGACGTCGAACATATTGCTGAGGTGGCTCTTGAGTGCTTTGGCGGGTTTGACACCTGGGTCAATAACGCTGGGATTGGTCTCTACGGGCCCCTTGAAGAGCTGAAACTGGATGACATGCGCCGCCTTTTCGACGTCAATTTCTGGGGAGTCGTTTATGGGTCCAGGGTCGCTGTGGGTCACCTGAAACATAAGGGCGGCGCCCTGATCAATGTGGGGAGCGTAGCCTCTGAACAGGCCATCCCACTGCAGGGCCTGTATTCCGCTTCCAAGCATGCGGTGAAGGCTTATACCGATGCCCTGCGTATGGAACTGGAACATGCCCATAGCCCGGTTTCAGTCACATTGATCAAGCCTGGGCCTATCGACACGCCTTTTCCAATGCATGCCCATAACGAGCTGAACCGGGAGCCAAAGCATGTGCCACCCGTCTATGCTCCTGGAACCGTTGCTCAGGCGATCGTGCAGGCGGCCACACGACCGGAACGGGAGGTGTTTGTGGGTGCCGGGCCCAAAGCCATGGCGACACTGGGTTTGCTAGCTCCGGGGTCAACCGAGCGCACCATGGCCTCCACTGTCATCCCCCAAACTTTCAGCAGCCGTCCGCCGTTACCGCAGCAGGAGAGCGTACTGAGGCGGCCTTCCGAATCCCTCCGGGAGCGCGGAGACTACCCTGGGCATGTGCGGGAGGTCAGCCTCTATACCGAGGCAGTGTCCCGGTCCAGCTTCAGGGGGATGGCGGCCGGACTGCTTGGCCTGGGGATAGCTGCCTTGTTGTGGAACTCTCTACGCCATTGAGATGGGAGAGATACCACACGGGCCATAGGTACGAGTCCAACCGCCATGTGCGCAGCCAAGTCCTGCTCAGGCTGGATCCTCAAATATCCGATCCGCTACGAATGCTCTGGCCATAAAAAAGCCCCACACGTGGTGGGGCAGGTGGTGCCGAGAACGGGACTTGAACCCGTAAGCCTTGCGGCGTTCGATTTTAAGTCGAATGCGTCTACCATTCCGCCATCCCGGCCAGAGGCTCCGGCAGTATAGAGCAGATCGGTTGACCGGTCCGGCGCAATCGGCATTCCACGGTGCTTTATGACCTGTGCGGAGGCATTAAAGAAAAACCCCGCACAAAGTGCGAGGTTCCGGTGGTGGAGGTGGGCGGAGTCGAACCGCCGTCCAAGAGTTCGTTCAGCGTGCGTCTACGTGTGTATCCCGCTGTTTAATTGTCGGGTCGTCGGCCACCAGCGGGCGGGTTTCCTGCGACCTTATCCCCATTAAGTTTCGCCTGCTGCTATGAGGTCTCGCTTCGGCTAGCCTTCTTTTGTTAGCTTGCACGACGCCAAAGGCCGGGCTTCGTGGTCACTGTCTCACTTAAGCAGCGAGAGCGTAGCTGTTATTGTTGCCAGTTAATGGCTTTGCCGTTTTTTTACGAGGCCCACGGCACCTCGACACGCAGCATCACCTGCAGTTCCCCTGTCGAAACCGGGTCACCCCCAAGGATGGCTGAATCGCTTCAGCTCAAGAAGTGTATCAGGCTCAGCTGACCGCCAGCTGAGGACAGACACATTTTCATTTAAAGACCGGCGATCTCACGCTATTCGCGGCGGAACTGATCGTTGAAATTGCGCCACTGCTTGCGCCCGTAGGCATACACCGGATGGGTCCAGTTCCCGGCCAGTTGGCCTTCCCGCAGGCTTTCAAGCAGGTTGCCCGGTGTATGGATGACCCGGAACGGTGTTTCGACCCAGGCTTCCCCGATATCACGCAGGGTGTGGGCATCGCTGCCTGCACAGACCGGCAGACCCCGGGTATCGGCCCAGTCGTCCGCCACCCGGTTCCAGTGGTGCCGCGATAATCGGGAATTGAAGGTCTCGACGATATCCACCTGATCGGCAATTCTTGAAATCGCCTCGGGCCGCAGACGATAGCGTTTCAGCGGATCGAAGCCGTGCTGAAGCATGACCAGCCCACCCTGCGCCTTGATCTGGCTTGCCGTTTCCTCCGGCGTCAGCCCCGGAGGAATGCGCTCCTGAAGAAACAGACCGATCAGCTCGCCCTCGGCCGTCGTGACTTCCTCTCCGGCAATGACGCTGAGGCGGTCATCCAGCCCCATGTCGCGGATGATCTGCTGCAATTCCGGGCCTCCGCGCTGCTGGTCATGGTCCGTCACGGCGATCACACGGGTATTGGTCCGCAGCATCCAGCCGGGAATATTGCGCAGGGCCGTACGGCAGTCATGGCTGACTTCGGTGTGGCAGTGCAGGTCCATGCGCATGACCTGTACACCCTCGCGGAATACCAGGTTGTTGCTCAGCGCCCGGATGGTCGCGGGCGGGCGGCCCAATAGCCTGCCAACAGCGTCCTGCAGCTGATGCACCACGCTGACCGGCAGGGGCTTCTGGCGCCGGGCATTCGGGTCAGGCGGAGGTAGATGGTGAGGGGCGGGCCCGGTCACGCGGGCACCTGATCTTCTGCTTCGGTACCGACGATCACGGAGGGTGGCACCAGCACCTGCAAGGCTCCGGGCCAGACCTCGATCCGCACATTGCCCATGCCACCCTGCTCGGGTGGACGGACCTGCCCGTCAATATGGAAGGCCTGACCGTGGTACGGAATGTCGACCACGCGCGCCTGGTCCGCCTGAACACTGGGCAGGTGCTCGAAATCATCGCGGGCCAGGGCTGCCAGGTAGGCCAGCACCCCCTCGCGTTCGTGGGCGTCGATCCGGATCACGTCCAGCAGCCCGTCATGGGTGTCGGCGCTGGTTGCCATGCGCAGTCGGGGCCCGGTGGCCTTGGTGTTCATGACTTCCAGCAGCACATAGGACGTTTCCGGCAGGACTTCCCCGTCAAGCGATAGTGTCACCGTCACGGGTTCGAAGTCCCTCAGCGCGGTGCTCAGTGCCTGGGCAGCACGCACCGGACTCTTGCCTTCCTCCGGGTCATACTCGGCCATCACGTCCGCGAAGGCCCCGCAGCCGCAGGCCTCCAGAAACAGATCCTCACCCCACGGCGCAGTGACGCGTCCCATGTCAAAAGGCTGAACCAGGGCGTCACGGTAAGACGCGACCACCTCCAGCGGGGGACCCTGCACCCCCAGCATCCGGCCGATATTGTTCGCGGTGCCCATCGGGATGACGCCCAGGGTGATGCCCGGCCTGCCCGCAAGATGAAGGGCGGCGGCGCGAATGGTTCCGTCTCCGCCCGCAACAAACACCGTGCCGTGGGCGTCCGCAAGCGCATGTTCCAGATCGTCCTCGGAATCGGTGGCGCGGTAGACCGGACGGAAGCCCAGCCTGTGCAACTCCTCGACCAGATGATCCGGCGTGCAGGCTTCGCTGCCTCCTGCATTCGTATTGAAGATCAGGGTGGCTGTCCCCTGAAGGTCAAGGCGAGCAGGTGGAGGGGCAGCACTCATACCCTGACTGTACTGCGGCGCCCTGACGCAGATCTTGAGAAAATCTCGTTGAAATGAGTGGCTGTCCAATTTCTGAAGTCCGGGCTTCATCTCCTGCACTGCGGGGCTGAGGTGTCCCTGCTTTGCGTCGCGGAACGGGATGCTCCACCACGCTGTCGGCAGGGGCATGAACAGGATCATCACGTGTGCTCAGGGATCAGCCGTTGCGAAGAGGCTCCTTCTTCCGCTGCTCCTGCATGGCCAGCCAGTCCTCGTAGGCCAGTGCCGGCAGGAGGGCAAAACTGCCGGCGAACAGGGAAGCCAGTGCTGCCGGCACACGGACCGGGGTGCGGCCCTTGAGCACCAGATACACCGCACCGAGCGTGCTGAGGACACCGATATCCATAAACATTACGCGGGCGAAGGGGCTGCGTTTCAGGGTGTGGGCAGGGCTCAGGTCGCCGGGCCTTCCGCGCCCTGCGACTGCCGATACCACCAGCAGCCCGAACAACACCGCGTAGAGCTGAAGCCGGTCTGCGCCCGGGGTCCGGTACTTCTCCAGGGAGTCCAGGATTGGCATGACCCAGCGTACCTGCTGTAACCATGGCTGCCGGTCTGGGTCACAGTCATACAGCCCCGCGTGTGGGCAGACTGACTCATGTTCAGGCCTTCCTCCCGCGCGGCCCTGCTGGGTGCCGCTCTGCTGACGACCCTCGCCTGCGCCCAGGGAGCGCCTCAGGTTCGCTTCACTCCCTATGTGAGTGGACTGCGCAGTGTGACCACGCTAACCCATGCTGGGGACGGCTCGGGCCGGATGTACGCCACGCTGCAGGAAGGTCAGATCCGGGTGATTCAGGGCGGCCGGCTGCGTCCCCAGGTGTTTCTGGACCTGAGTTCCCTGACCCGTGCGGGCGGCGAGCGTGGGCTGCTGGGCCTCACCTTTGATCCGAAATACAAACAGAACCGTCGCCTGTACGTTCACTACACCGACCGCAACGGGGATACGGTCGTGGCGCGCTACACCGCCACCGCCGACTTCAGCCGCGCCGACCCGCAGAGTGCAAAGACCCTGTTCACGACCAAACAGCCCTACGCCAACCACAATGGTGGTCAGCTGGATTTCGGACCCGACGGTTTCCTGTATCTGGCACTGGGAGACGGAGGCTCGGGCGGCGACCCGCAGAACAACGGGCAGAACCTCGCCTCCCCGCTGGGCAAGATCCTGCGCTTCGACGTGCGGGGAGACGACTCCAAGCCCGCGCCCGGCAACCCGTTCCTGAACCGCCAGGGTGCCAACCCGAACATCTGGGCTTACGGCCTGCGCAACCCGTGGCGCTTTTCCTTTGACCGCCAGACCGGTGACCTGATCATTGCCGACGTGGGCCAGAACGCCTTCGAGGAAGTCAACCGCCAGCCCCGCTCCAGCAAGGGCGGCGAGAACTACGGCTGGCGGGTGCGCGAGGCCCGCAGCTGTTTCGAGCCGTCCAACGGCTGCCGCACCCAGGGACTGGTCGACCCGGTGCTGGCCTACGGCCGCAACGAGGGCCAGAGCATTACCGGTGGTTACGTGTACCGGGGCAACGCCATTACCGCTCTGAAAGGCCAGTACGTGTTCGGGGATTTCGCCAGCGGTACGGTGTGGACCGCGCGCGCAGCCGGCACCACCTGGAACAAGGTGAAAATCGGCGAGGTCCAGAACCCGTCCGCCTTCGGTGAGGACGAGGCGGGCGAGCTGTACGTCGCCGAGTACGGCAGTGGCCGCGTGCTGAAGCTGGGGCGGTAAGAAGCAAACAGCAGGAGCGCGGACTTCGCTGGTCCGCGCTCCTTGCTTGTTCAGGTTAAAAGCCCAAATAGAGTCGGTTTACCCGCACTTGCTGTAGCCGCAGGCCTGGCACTTCAGGCAGCCTTCCTCGCGGATCACGGCTTTCTCCTCGCACACCGGGCAGCGCTCGCGGGCCATGCCGTCCACACTCACGCCCTGGGCAGTGCTGGCAGTGGGCGCGGTGTCGGTGCTGCCTCCGGCCAGGCGCGGGAGCTGCGCGGCGTCCATGTCTTTCTGGAAGGTTTCGAGCGCCACGGCGATCAGGTCAGCCTTACTGCCCACCAGACGCCCATTGTAGCTGCCGTACAGGCCACCGTTGATGCCTCGCAGGGTCTTGACGATGGCTTGGGCAGGCACACCGTGCTGCAGGGCGATGCTGACCACGCGGCCCAGGGCCTCGCTGTCGGCGTTCGCTTCGTCACCGGCGCGTCCGCTGATCACCATGACCTCCACGGGCTTGCCGCCCAGCTGGTTGACCGTGACCAAGAAGCTGCGGCGGTGGCCGCTGGTGGGGTCGGTCAGCTTGACCATGTCGGTGATGCCGCTCAGGCGGGTGGGCCGCTCGTACTGTGGGCGGGCAGGAGCCGCGGCGGGTGCAGGAGCGGGCGCCACCGGGGCCGCCGGCTGGGCAGCGGCTTGCGGGGCCTGGGGCGTTTCGGTGGTCTGCTCGCCCATGACTTCGGCGGCAGCCTGGGCAGGCTGCTCCTCTGTTTTCTGGTCTTTCTTCTTGCTGGTGCTCAGGACCTGGAACTGGCGCGAGCCGTCGCGGTAGACCGTGATGCCCTTGCAGCCGGTCCGGTAGGCTTCGGTGTAGGCGTCCTGCACGTCCTGCACGGTGGCGTTGTTGGGCAGGTTGATGGTCTTGGACAGGCTGTTGGCCGCAAAGCCGTCGGCGTCGAAGGCCTGCTGCACGGCGCCCTGCATGCGCACGTGATCCAGGGGCTTGATGTCGTGGGCGCACACGAACACCTGCTGCAGCGCGTCAGGAATGAACGGGAGACCGACCACCGAGCCGTGGTTCTCGGAGACCGCCTCGGTCACCTTGTCCCAGTCCCATCCGGGGCGCGCTTCGTCCCCGGCGCCGTTGTCACCCTGGGCCATGCCGCTGGCAGGCGGGTAGCTGGAGAGCAGTTCCACGAACAGCGGGTGCAGCAGCGCGCGGTACTCACTGCCGATCTTGCGCCAGATGAACGGGGAGAAGACCGGCTCGATGCCGCTGGATACGCCCATCAGCATGCTGGTGGTGCCGGTAGGAGCCACGGTCAGGACCGCCACGTTGCGGCGGGGTGCGTGGGGCACCTTGCCGGGGTGACGTTCGAACACCGGGTACACGCCGCGCTCCTGTCCCAGGCGCTCGCTTTCGGCGATGGCTTCCTCACGCAGGGCGCTCATGATTTCGAAGATGGCCTGACGGCCGGCCTCGTTGTCGTAGCGCAGCCCCATCTTGATCAGGGCGTCGGCCAGCCCCATGACGCCCAGCCCCAGGCGGCGCAGGTCCTGCGAGGCCACACGGTTGTCTTCCAGCGCGAACACGTTCACGTCCAGCACGTCGTCCAGGAAGCGCACGCAGGTGCGGACATCGGCCCGGAAGGTAGGGTAGTCGAAGTCGCTGCCCTTCACATAGGCCGCGAGGTTGATGGCGCCCAGGTCGCAGGGTTCGCCCACGGTCAGTGGAATCTCGCCGCACGGGTTGGTGCTGCGGATCTCGTAGCGCGCGCCGAGATTCTTCAGGGCGCTGAACTCATTGACGCGGTCGTTGAAGATCAGCCCCGGCTCACCGGTGCTCCAGGCGTGCTGGGCGATCTCGTTCCACAGCCACTGCGCCGGAATGCCTGCTTTGCCGCCACGCAGGGTGTACACCGGCACGCCGCGGGCGTCGTCCTCGGCGCGCACCGGCAGTTCGGGCAGGGTGCCGCTGAACTTGCCTTCCTGACGGGCCAGGTAGTACTTGCCGGGCACTTCCTGCGCGGCCACCGGCCACACGCCGCCCGACTGCAGCGTGTCCCAGAACGCCGTGCTGACCAGAATGGAGATGTTGAAGGTGCTGATGTCGCCCTCGGCAGCCTCGCGGTCCAGGTCCTTGGCAGTCAGGAAGTCCAGCACGTCCGGGTGCTCGATGCTGATGGTCGCCATACCGGCGCCGCGCCTCGTTCCGCCCTGGCGCACCACACGCAGCACCGGGGCGTACACGAAGCGTAGCGTGTTGATGGGCCCGCTGGCCTCGGCGCCGCGGTTGGCCCACTCCAGGAAGTTGTCAAAGATTTCCAGCAGGAAGCTGACCGGACCGCTGCTGGTGCCGCCCGACCCCTTGATGGGCGCGCCCTCAGGCCGCATGCTGCTCAGGTCGATCCGGGGCTCCAGGCTCAGCTTGGCGTCCTCGGCGACCTTGCGCGCCGCACCGATGATGCCGGCCATGTCGTCGGGAACCGGCTGGACACCTTCGGGCAGGGCGCGGACCACGGCCACACCGTTGGCGCGCGCCAGGGCCACCAGTTCCGGGCTGACCACCTGTCCGTACACCACCCGCGACCAGTTGCGTACCGCGACCGGCTGCTTGTCGCCGTCGGGCTGGGTAGGCGGGCGCATCAGGCCCTCGATAAAGTCCTGCACGTCCGCATGCGCGGCGCTCATGTAGGCCCAGCCGCGCACCCCGGCGTCGGGGCGGCTGCCCTCGCTGCGCGGGCGATACACGTCCAGGTTCACGCCGTTGCCGCCGCCGACCTTGGTGACCAGTGCCAGCTTGCGGGCCACTTCCATCACACCCTCGAAGCTGCTGGGATCGTGCTCGGTGGCGCCCTGAACGAAGCAGTTCAACACGTTGCCATGCTGGGTACCGGCTCCAGCCAGCACGCGCCCGCCGGGGCAGAACTTCTTCTCGGCCATCAGGTCGAAGTAGGCCTGGGCCCAGTGCTCACGCACGCTTTCCTGCTCCGCCCCCGCGACCCAGTTGGCAATACGGCGGAACATCCCACCCACGTCACCGTCCGTGGGCTGCAGGTACTGCCGCTTGGCGATGTGCTGGGCGTTCTCGTCGAAGTTGGTCAGGGGCTGGGGGGAAAGAGTGGTCATGGCAGCAGGGCTCCTTGGAGAGACGGACTAAAAATGGCAACAGAACTCCCGCGCCCCGCGCAGGCGGAGGCGTCAGGAAGGCGGATCAGACACCGGCTGGTGTGAACCGAATGTAACAGACTGCCGGATACCCTACAAGGACTTGTACTTTAGGGGGGATTGGGGTACAAGATACGGCCTCTGGAGCATTCTTGGAAAACAGGCGTCCTGGACAGCTTTAAGAGAAAATAAAGACCCGGACCTCAGCCATGCCGCTCAGATTTGGCCTCACGTTCCATCAGGCTGGCTATCCCCGCCTGGGGGGTCCACTCGCCCCGGGTCACCTGCGCGACTGCCCGCACGATGGGCAGATCGTGGCCGTGGGCGCTGGCCCAGGCGTCCAGCAGACCTGCCGTGCGCAACCCTTCGACGACCTTACCGCCCTGACCGGGATGCTCGCCGCGCGCAATGGACTCGCCGGCTGCCCGGTTGCGACTGTGACGGCTGGTGGCGGTGGCCACCAGATCGCCCAGACCACTCAGGCCGTACACCGTGTCCTCGTGGGCCCCCAGAGCCACCAGATACCGCTGCATCTCGCGCAGCCCCCGGGTGATCAGGGCCGCCTTGGCGTTATCCCCCAGGTTCATGCCGTCCACCATGCCGGCGGCCAGTGCGATCACGTTTTTAAGCACGCCTCCCAGTTCCACGCCTATCTCGTCGGTGCTGGTGTAGACCCGCAGGCCGGGCGTCATCAGGGCTGCCTGGACTGCCAGGGCCAGCGCTTCGTCCTGGCTGGCCACCACCGTGGCCCCCGGCAGGCCACGGGCAATTTCTTCGGCATGGTTGGGACCGCTCAGGACGGCCACCCGTGTAAAGTCCAGGTCGCGGGCCAGTTCGGTCAGGCGCCCGCCGTCCGGGGCGAGCCCCTTGGCGCACAGCACCACACCCAGGTCGCGCGGCAGCGCCGAGAGCAGTTCCGGGACCCCCACGCTGGGCACCACCACCAGGGCAAACGGTGCATTCTGAACCGCCTCTTCCAGCTCCGCCGTGACCTTCACGGCCTCAGGCAGGGTGACGCCGGGCAGGTACTCTGCGTTCACGCGGGTCTGGGTCAAATACCGGGCAAATTCGGGTCGCCGCGCCCACAGGCACACCGGCCCCGAGCGGGCTGCATTGATCGCCAGGGCAGTGCCCCACCCCCCGGCTCCCAGGACTGGCAGGTGCAGTGGCGTGCTCACAGCACCTCCTTCCAGGCGAACACCCAGACCCTTGCCACGTCGGGAGCCGGGTCAGCGTAATCCGGGTATTCCACGATCTCAAAGCGAGTAAAACCAGCGGCGCGCAGCAGCGGCTCGAGGTCCTGCGGGTCGTAGCCGCGTTCCCGGTGGGTTTCCACGAACTCCTGATCGCCCAGGCGGCAGAACGCCTGTACCACGCCCAGATCGGCCTCCGCGTCGTAATGGTGCGACCAGTGGTAGTGCACCTCCTCGCCTCCGGGCAGCGGCGCCAGCCCCTCGATGGCGTCTCCCTCCCACAGCTCGCGTACGCCCAGACGGGTATTCACATCGAAGGCCAGCAGGCCGCCCGGACTCAGGTGCGTCCAGGCGCGCTCCAGGGCAGCGCCCAGGTCCCCTGGCGTCAGCAGATTGTTGAGGCTGTCGAAGACGCAGGTGATCATTCCGAAGCGGTCCGGCAGCTCGAAAGTCCGCAGATCACCCTGCACGAAAGGCACGTCCGGCAGCCGCACACGGGCCTCGCGCAGCATCTCGGCACTGCCGTCCAGCCCGGTCACCTGCAGGCCAGCTTTCAGCAACTCCCGGGTAAAGCCGCCGGTACCGCAGGCCAGGTCCAGCACCGTGACATCTGGCACCCGCAGTCCACCGTCGCGGGCGTAGGACAGAACGAAATCTGCCCAGTGGTCGTATTCCACATCCGCCATGATTGCGTCGTACACCGCAGCAAGCGCAGTAAAAGGCGGCCTTTGCATGCGGGCAAGTATAGGCCCCGCCCCTAAAGGTCCCGTCAGGTACCAACGGTGAAATGAGCTGCTTCTGAGTTCTCTGGGAAGAGAAGGACCCTGGCCCTGAGGTCCCGGCGCGGCTACCGTGAATGGGCAACAGGCAACATTTCCTATAACCCGCCCGCTTTCAGGAGGTCTACCCATGAAACGCATGCTTGCTCTCGCCGCCCTCGGCACCCTGACCCTCAGCGCCTGCACCCTGGCAGGAAACCCTCTGCGCAAGGACGTGACCGGCAACCTCAAGGGCTTCAACCCTAACCAGAACATCCGCCTGGCCATCGTGGGCTTCAGCAGCGCGGGTCAGTACACCGCCGACGGCACCCAGAGCCAGATCATCGACAAATACCTGACCGGCGGCTTTGCGCTGGACCTGCCCACCAACCTGGCCTACGGCACCTACCGCGTGGTGGCGTTCCGTGACGCCAACAACGACGGGCGTTTCAGCACCGGAGACGTGGTCCTCAGCCGCGACAACGGCAAGCGTCTGGTCTACAGCCGCTACGACAACCAGTTCTTCCAGGGCACCACCCGGGGCTGGAACATCTACAACCCCACCAACCGCACGGCGCAGACCCTGACGCTCGACAACTACGACCTCGAAGCGCTGTAACGCTGAAAGGGCAGCAGAAAAGGGGAGGCCGCCGGCTTCCCCTTCTTTTATGGACATCCTTTGCCTTACTGCAGCAGGGCGGCCAGTTCGGCCCTCTGGACTTCCAGCAGGTCCTCGGGCACGGCCGCCTCTCGCACCACCGGGCTGAGTTCTCCCAGGGGCACCCAGCTCACGCAGCCCAGCATGCCGGGGGTTTCCGGCAGGGACAGGGGCTGGGACAGTGGCCGTACCCGCAGCAGCAGGGCGTGCACCCAGGGGCGGCCCCGGTAGTGGAAGCGGCGCTCGATGGCTGCGGCGGTGAGGGCCTGCCGGGGTTCCAAGGCCAGGGCCTGGTCCAGCGAATCCACCCTGTGGACCGCAACCACCTCGGCCAGCGCGGGAAAGTGAATGGTGCCGGGTGAGGGGTCCGCGCGCAGCAGACCATGGTATTGCGGCTGCAATTCGGCCACGTTCTGGTGCAGGAAGGTCGGGTACAGGAGAAACTGCCGGTGCTCGACCTCGAAGCCGTCGTGGGTTTCCATGATGCCGCCCTTGCGGATCAGCACAGACACGCGGCCCTGGGAGAGCAACTGGCTCTGGGCGTCCCATTCCTTGAGGGCAGACAGGGGCATGAACAGAGCATAGCCCCGGCGCCAGGGACCGATGTGGTCGGCCACCTACCGGTGTCTGGCCCGGCAGGCCGGAGTCGGGCAGCCGGGTCTTCATATTTGGGGGGCCTCTCCCCTCAAAGGGGACAGGTCAGGGTGATATGCTTTCAGGCAGTTCAGTCTGGAGCAGCTTGCCTCTCCGGGCGAATGGGTGCCGAGCGCCCCAGTTTTATTTCATCTTGGTCCGTCCCGCGCACAGGCCGGCAATCTGGCCGTCGCCGGGGCGTGCACCTGAGGAGAGCCCTGTTTGGAACTCACGCCACGCGTCCCCCCGCACAGCAATGACGCCGAAATCAGCGTGCTGGGCAGTGTCCTGCTGGACAACGACACCCTGTCGCAACTGGGAGATTCGGTGGCCCCGGAGATGTTCTACCGGGAAGGCCATCGCAAGATTTTTACCGCCATGCGGACCCTGCAGGAGCGCGGCGAGCCGGTCGATCTGGTCACCCTCAGCGAGGACCTGCGGGTCAAGGGCCAGCTTGACGAGGTGGGTGGCCTGACCTACCTGATCGGTCTGTCGGATCAGGTGCCCACCGCCGCGTATGCCGAGCACTACGCCCGGATCGTGCAGGAAAAGCACACCCTGAGGCAGCTGATCAGCGCCTCCGGCAAGGCCATGCAGCTGGCCTATGACGCGCAACTGCCCCTGGAAGACCTGCTGGACCGTGCCGAGAAGATGATCTTCGAGGTGGCCGAGCAGAAGAAGAAGGGCGAGGCCTACCAGGCGATGGGCGAGGTCGTTCACGACACCTTTGAGTACATCACCCTGCTGCACGCCAACAAGGGCATTCCCGACGGCGTGAGCAGCGGCTTTCGTGACCTGGACGAGCAGATCTCGGGGTTGCAGAAGGGCAGCCTGAATGTGCTGGCGGCCCGACCTTCGATGGGAAAGACGGCGTTTGCGCTGTCCATCGCGCAGAACGTGGCGCTGCGGGGCGAGAAGACGGTCGCCGTGTTCAGCCTGGAAATGCCCAGTGTCCAGCTGGCCCTGCGCATGCTGTGCAGCGAGGCGCGGGTGGACATGAACCGCATCCGCAGTGGACAGCTCAACGAACGTGACTTCGAGCGTCTGGCCCACGCTGCGGGCCGGCTGGCCGAGGCCCCGATGATTATCGACGACGAGCCGGACCTGACCCTCAACGGTCTGCGCAGCAAGCTGCGGCGCATCGCCGCGCAGCATGGTCAGCTGGGGCTGGTCGTCATCGATTACCTGCAGCTGATGTCGGGCGGCAAGAGCAGCGGTGGCAGCGACAACCGTCAGCAGGAGATCAGTACCATCTCGCGCGGGCTCAAGGGTCTGGCACGCGAGCTGGAAGTGCCGATCATCGTGCTCTCGCAGCTGTCGCGCGCCGTGGAGCAGCGGCCCAACCACCGCCCGATGCTCTCGGACCTGCGTGAGTCGGGGGCCATCGAGCAGGACGCGGATATCGTGATGTTTATCTACCGCGACGAGTACTACAACAAGGAAACCGATCAGCAGGGCATCGCGGAGATCATTATCGGCAAGCAGCGCAACGGCCCCGTGGGAACGGTCAAGTTGCAGTTTCACAGTGCGCACGTGCGGTTCAACGACCTTGCGCCGGAGGGCGTGTAATGGCCGAGGATCAGCTCAAGGGCGCATCGCAGGGTGGGACGCAGCGTCGCCGTCGCCGCCGCCGTACTCCACGTGGGCCAGCTCCGGCGCCGACCCCCGGGCAGGTTACGAACGTGACGGCTGTGCCGGTGGTGGCCGCCCCCAGCAAGCGTGGTCAGAAACGGCCGCTGGCTGCCCCGCGCATCGGCGTGGGCTGCATCGTGCTGCGCGGCGACGAGATCCTGCTGGTCCGCGAGCGGGGCCGCTGGTCGCTGCCCAAGGGTGGCCTGGAGACCGGCGAGCTGGTGCAGGACGGTGCCCGGCGCGAGACCTACGAGGAAACCGGCCTGGTCGTGGAACTGCGTGACCTCGCATTTATCGTGGAATTCCAGGCGCAGACCTGGGGCCACCACCTTCAGTTCTTCTACACCGGCCGTGAGGTCGGCGGGAACCTGCAGCCACGCGACCCGGACCGCGACGTGCAGGAGGCCCGCTTCGTACCGATCCGCCAGCTGCGCGAGTTCATCCGCTTCCGGCCCCGTCTGGTGGCCCTGGAAACGTGGCTGCGCGAACGCCGGCCGCGTCACTTTGTCTTCAATCTGGACAAGGAGCCGGCCATGCTGCGCAAACGCCGCCGGGTAGGAGTGGGCGCCGTGGAGCCAGACATGCCGAACGATCCGGTCGAGGAAGCCGACCTGTAAGAAAGACGGAGGGGCCCGCGGACCCCTGAAATCCACATCTGTATTCTGCTAATATCAGAATATGAACCGCTCATTCCGTATGCGCCGTGCGGGAGTCGAGCCCGCCGCCACCCTTCCAGAAAGTGGGCGTGGTTACCGGCACGTCTGCCCCGGCTGTGGAGAGGGTTTGACCCTCTACGACCTGCGCGACGGGGATCAGGCCTACTGGTGTGACCCCTGCGGCAGGGGCCACCGCGCCAGTGATCCACCTCCGCAGGCCCTGCAGCCTCTTCCCGACGCCAGCTAGCCCACATGCCGATTTGTTTCGTACTCAATCCAGGATTGAGCAGTGGTTGGTGCCCTTCTCCTCCGGAACGTGTGTCGTTCCTTCGGCCGGGCTGACTCCTGAGTGGTTCAGGAGTCAGCCCGAAACTGCTTACAGGGACGCCCGCCCGGGGCAGGGGCGCTATGCTAAGGGGCGTATGACCACCGAGCGCCGACCCGTTCTTGCCCCGCAGGCCCTCGCGGGGCAGGTCATTGCCGTGACTGGCGCTGACCAGGGCTATGGCCGGCTGGTGGCCTCGACCCTGGCCCATGCTGGAGCCAGCGTGATCCTGACCGGCAACAACAGTGAAACGCTCGCTGCGGTCGCCAGTCAGCTGGAACTGGCCGGCGGCATCGCGGTGCCGATCAAGGCCGATGTGACCGTGCCCCTGGACTGGCTGAGTGCCCAGACGCGAATCCTGGAAATCTTCGGGGCGCTGGCGGGGGTCGTCCACGTGGCGGACAAACGGTCTCAGACCAACTTTACGTCGCTCAGCGAGAACGAGTGGATGGACCTGTTCAACTGCAACGTCAAAAGCAGCGTGGCCGTGGCCCAGATCCTGCGCCGCCGCCTGCCGGGGACCTGGCTGACCCTGATTGGTCCTCACCTCGACGATCACGGCCTGCAGGTGCACCCACAGCGCGGAGCCCTGAGGGGTCTGGTCACCGAAGCCTACGCCGAGGACCTGCGGGTCAACCTGCTGCTGCCCTCGCGGGCCAGCAGTGGGGATGAACTGCTCGATGCGCCGGTCGGCCAGACCGTCCTGAGCCTGGCCCTGCCGGTCATGAACCACCTGCGCGGCAACGTGATCGAGGTTCCGCTGCCCCCAGCCCCGAAACTCCGGGTCACAGACCCCCAGCTGCTGTGAAGTGTCCGTACTGCTCAGCGCCCGACAGCAAGGTCGTGAACTCGCGGCCCAGCGACGACGGAGCCAGCATCCGCCGCCGGCGCGAGTGCCTGAACTGCGCACGTCGCTTTACCACCTATGAACGTGCTCAGCTCGAGCCGCTGATGGTGGTCAAACGCAGCGGCCCGCGCGAGGCCTTCAACCCTGACAAGCTGCTGCGAGGCCTGACCTTAGCCACCGAGAAGCGCCCGGTGGACGCAGCAGCCCTGCGCGCTTTTGCCTACGGGTTCGAGGACGACGTGCAGGCCAGCGAGATCCACAGCGAGGAGATCGGCAAACGGGCCATGACCTTTCTGCGGCCGCTTGACGACGTCGCCTACATCCGGTTCGCGAGCGTCTACCGCGACTTCGACAGTCTGGAGCGTTTTATCGAGGAGATCCGCGGACTGAAGGATCAGGGCTAGGAGCCGCTCCCGGCCCAGGTCAAACGGAAGGGCAAGGCGAAGGGCTGCCTCCACGCCGTTGGCTCAAAACTGATGCTGGCCCCCGCTGTTTCCATTACCAGCGGGGGCCAGCAGACTGACTATTCTCCAGATCTCAACAGCACGCAGCAGGCCTTCTTATGCTTGTCACTTCAGCCTCCCTGCCCATAAGAGAACAGGCCGTGCCCGGTCCATGCGGCGCGACCTGTCTGAGTCCGGTCTACTTCCGGCGCATCCAGTACTGAACGGTCCCGACCACCCCACGGCGGAAGAACAGCACCACCAGCACGAAGACCAGCCCGGTCACGATCCCGACCGGCAGGTTGGCGGTGGTGAGCACATCGCGCAGCAGCAGCACCAGCCCGGCGCCGATAACCGGTCCGAAGAGCGTGGTGGTGCCGCCCAGCAGGGTCATCATCACGACCTCGCCGGAGGTGCGCCAGTTGACGACTTCCAGGCTGACCACACCGTGGCCGAAGCTGTACATGCTGCCCGCCAGTCCGGCCAGCGTGGCACTGATCAGGAAGGCGGTGAACTTGAAGCGCACCGGGTTGTAGCCGATGCTCTGGGCACGCTGCTCGCTGTCTCGCACGGCCTGCTGCGCCTGCCCGAAGGGACTGCGCACGGTGCGGTAGGCGATGTAAAAGCCCACTGCAAACACCGCCAGACAGAAGTAGTAACGGGTGGTGGAGTTGCTGAAGTCGAGACCCAGAAAGCTCGGGCGCGCGAAGCCCTGCAGCCCGTTCTCGCCGCCGGTCACATCGGTCCACTGCAGGGCCAGGAACGACAGCATCTGCGCGAAGGCCAGGGTGATCATGGAAAAGTAGATGCCGGCCGAGCGGACGCTGAGGTACGCGACCGGCACGGCCAGTGTCAGCGCGGTCAGGGTACCGCCCAGCATGGCCACCGGGACGCTCTGGCCGTTGGAGAGCAGGTAGGCCGTGGCATAGGCGCTGCTGCCCCAGAAGGCTGCGTGTCCGAACGACAGCATTCCCGAGAAGCCGAACAGCAGGTCGAAGGCCACTGCGAACAGGCCCCAGGCCAGAATGTCCAGCGCCAGCACCGGGTAGATCAGCTTGGGCAGGATCAGCAGCAACAGCCCCAGGCCGATCAGCCAGGCAGCGCGGGTCGACCGTTCGCGGTCGGTCCGGGCGGCGGTACGTGGCAGGACCGTCATCGCGCGCCCTCCGGCAGACCGAACAGCCCGCTGGGCCGGATCAGCAGCACCACGGCCATCAGGATAAAGACCAGCGTGTTGGCGATCGGCGGGTACAGCGCCGAGCCGATGGCCGCGAGCACCCCCACCGCGAAGCCGGTCACGACACTGCCCAGAATGCTGCCCATTCCGCCGATGACCACCACCGCGAAGGTCGTGATGATCAGCTCGGCGCCCATGTAGGGCTCCACCGAGTAGATCGGCGCAGCGAGCACGCCGGCCAGCCCCGCCAGTCCTACGCCCACCGCGAAGACGCCGGTCACCCACTTGCTCACGTCAATCCCGAAGGCGCGCGTGACGGTCGGGTTCTCGGTGCTGGCCCGTATGATGGCGCCCACCCGGGTCTTCTCGATGACAAACCAGGTGATCAGGCACACCAGCAGCGCCAGCCCGATCACGAATAGGCGGTACTTGGGAAACATCGTGAAGCCCAGATTCACCACCCCGGACAGCTCGGCAGGTGGGGTGTACGGCGCGCTGGACACCGCGAAACGGCTGAGCATGACCTGCTTGACCAGATCCTGCGTCAGCAACGTCAGGCCGAAGGTCAGCAGCAGGTTATAGCTGGGTTCCAGACCGTACAGCCGTGAGAGCAGGCCCCGTTCGATGACCATGCCGACCAGGGCCACAATGATCGGAGCAATGATCAGCGAGGGCCAGAAGCCCAGCCCGAACAGCTGCCCCAGTGCAAAGGCCGCGAAGGCGCCGAGCATGTACAGCGCCCCGTGAGCGAAGTTCACGATGCGCAGCATGCCGAAAATGACCGCCAGCCCCAGCGAAAGCAGGGCGTAGAACGCGCCGTTGACCAGCCCGTTGAACACCTGGATCAGAAAATATTGCAGTGTCATTCAGTGGTTTCCAGAAGTCGGGTGTCCCGGGCCGGAGACGGACGTGCCATCCCCAGCCCGGAAACTCAGACCATGTTCAGAACTTGCACTTGCTTTCAGCCAGGGGCGTGAAGGCCTTGGAGGCCGGGATGGTGGCGACCTTGGTGAAGATGTCGCCGGCTTCCTTAGCCTGGGCCTTGGGCTTGACCTGCACCGTGTACACGTCCAGGGTCACGCGGTGGTCCTGGGCGCGGATCTGGGCGCTGCGGGCAAAGAAGTCGCTGAAGCGGTGCCCTTCGAGCGCCTTGACCACTGCGTCGCCGTTGTCGCTCTTGGCGCGCGCCACGGCGTTCAGGTAGGTCATGGTGGCGCTGTACACGCCGGCCTGGGCCCAGGTGGGCTTCTTGCCGAAGGCCTTCTCGAACTGTGCGCTCCACGCGCGGCTGCGGGCGTCCATGTTCCAGTACCACGGCACGGTGGCCAGCGCGCCGGCGAAGGCGTCCTGACCCAGCGCGGCCACGTCGGTCTCGAACAGCAGCCCGATACCCAGGCCGATGCCCTGCTGCTTCAGGCCGAACTCGTTGTACTGCTTGACCACGTTCACCAGGTCGTTGCCGGCCTGCATGGTGCCGAACACCTTGGGCTTGAGGCTCTGGGCCTTGAGCAGGTAGGAGCTGAAGTCGGTGTTGGGGAACGGGGTGGCATCGCTGGCGGTCACCAGCTTGCCCTTGTTTTCCTGGATGGCAGCCGTCATCTGACGGTTAAGGTCCTGGCCGAAGGCGTAATTGGGGTAGATGATGTACCAGCTGTTGCCGCCGCGCTTGGTCACGGCGGTGCCGGTGCCGTTGGCCAGCATGTAGTTGTCGTAGGCGTAGTGGAAGGTGTACTTGTTGCACTTGTCGTTGGTCAGCGCCGTGGTGCCGCCGGTGACGACCATCACGGGGATTTTCTTGCCCTTGGCGATCTCGCTGGCGGCCAGCGCGGCGCTGCTGGTGGGCAGGTCCATCAGCACGTCCACGTTCTGGCGGTCGATCATCTCGGCGGCCTTGTTGCTGGCCACGTCGGCCTTGTTCTGGTGGTCCACCCCGACGACCTGCACCTTGTTGCGGTAACTGGGGTTTTTCGCCATAAAGTCGGCGGCGGCCATCTGGGCAGCCTTCACGCTGCCCGGGCCCGAGAGCTCGGAGTACACGCCGGACAGGTCGGTCAGCACGCCGACCCGGATGACGTTGTCACTCAGGCGGGCCTGGGCCAGGGCAACAGTCAGGCTGGCGAGGGTGGCGGTGGCGATCAGGGCGGACAGTTTTGCTTTTTTCATGGGTTTCCTCCGGGAAAGGGGGTTAAACGCTCAGGTAGGTTAGAAGTTCGTCGCGGCGGGCCTCAACCTCGTCACGGCGAACCTCATCGACGATCTCGCCGTCCACGAACACGTAGTGGCGGTCGGCGAGGCGGGTGGCGAAATTCAGGTTCTGTTCGACCAGCAGGACGCTTAGACCTTCCTGCTGGAGTTCGCGGATGATCCGGCCGATGCTCTGGACGATCACCGGTGCCAGACCTTCACTGGGTTCGTCGAGCAGCAGCAGTTTGGGCCCGCTGCGCAGCACACGCACCATGGCCAGCATCTGCTGCTCGCCGCCCGAGAGCTTGCTGCCCGGGTGATGGCCGCGTTCACGCAGCACCGGGAAGGCCTCATAGGTGCGCTCGGCGCTCCAGCCGCCGGGCCGGGCGGGCGGCAGTTCCAGGTTCTCGCGCACCGAAAGAGTGCTCAAGATCGCGCGCTCTTCCGGAACCCAGGCCATGCCGCGTGCGGCGATGCGGTTGCTCGGCAGGCGGGTAATGTCCTGGCCCTCGAAACTGATCTGGCCGGTGCGGCTGCGCAGCACGCCCATGATGCTTTTGAGCGTGGTGGTCTTGCCGGCGCCGTTGCGCCCGATCAGGCTGACGACCTCGCCGGGGTTGACATGCAGGTTGATGCCGTGCAGCACGTGGCTCTGCCCGTAATAGGCGTGCAGGTCACGGACCTGAAGCAGCGGATGGGGCGCGGCGTGCGGCGCCTGGGCAGGGGCAAGGGAGGAAGCGGTCATCTCAGTGCGTCTCCTCGCCCAGGTAGGCCTCGATGACGCGTGGGTCGCGCCGGACCTCGTCGTACTGACCACTGGCCAGCACCGCCCCGTACTGCAGCACCGTGATGCGGTTGGCCAGCTCCGCTACCACGCTCATGTTGTGCTCGACCAGCACCACCGTCCGGCCGCGCGCAACCTGACGCACCAGGGCGATCACGCGCGCCACACCTTCGCCGCCCATGCCGGAGGTCGGTTCGTCCAGTAGCAGGACCCTGGGGTGCTGGGTCAGCGAGATGCCGATCTCCAGCTGCCGTTTCTCGCCGTGCGACAGGTCAGCCGCCAGGCGGCTGTGGAAAGCACCCAGCCCCACGTCCTCCAGAATCTGGTCCGCCTGTGCGCCCAGCGATTCGAGCCGTGAGACCGGGGTCCAGAACTGATGCGGCAGGGTAGTAGGCGACTGCAGGGCCACCAGCACGTTTTGCCGCACCGTCATAGACGGAAAGACACTGCTGATCTGAAAGGAGCGGGACAGGCCCCGGCGGACAATCTCGAACGGCCGGAGGTGATCCACCCGCTCCCCAAACAGATGAACCTCTCCGGACGTGGGGCTCAGAAACCCGGAGAGCAGGTTAAAGAGGGTGGTTTTGCCGGCGCCGTTCGGGCCGATGATGGCGTGGATCTCACCTTCCCGAATCTGCAGGCTCACGTCGTTGGTGGCCTTGAAGCCCCGGAAATCCTTGACCAGATTCCTGGCCTCGAGCGCCACGCCCGCGTGCGCCCCAGGTGCCGGGGTGCCCTCCTGAATATGGCTGGTCGCCGTCATAGGCGGCGGCAGGATGCGTCTGTCAGCATCTTCCTCCCTTCGTGTTGTGGTACGGAAGAAGGATAGAGCCTGCGCGTTACAGCGTGGTTACAACGTCAGGGGGGTGATCTCAGGGCGCCGGGCCAGGGCGCGGCCGGACAGGTCCAGCGTCGGCCGGGGTGTGACCGTGCACGCCCTGCATCAGCTGCCGGATCTGCGCGAAGTCGGCCTCAATGTCTCCGGTAGGCTGCACATAACCGATGATGCCCACCTGCCGGCGTCCCCAGTCGAAAACCGTCACGGCGATGGGCACGCCGGCGCCCAGCGCCATGTAGTAAAACCCGGTCTTCCAGTATTCGGTGCGCGACCGGGTGCCTTCAGGCGCGACCGTCAGCATGATCTCCGGGTCGCGGTGGATGCGCTCGACCACCGCATCGACGAAGTTTCCCCCGGCGCGGCGCCGGTCGATGGCAATGCCACCCACCGCGCGCATGAAGATTCCCACCGGAAACACGAACAGGCTGTGCTTCGCCACGAAATGCACCGGACTCCGGGTGGCCCACTTCCACATGACTCCCAGCAGGAAGTCATGGTTACTGGTGTGAGGCGCCACGCAGGCCACCACTTTCGGCGTGGGCGGCGCGACCAGCACCGGCGTCCAACCTGCCAGGCGCAGCGCCCGCACAGTCAGGCGTGACCCAAGGGTATGGGGACGATTGGGCCAGGTGTCGGACATCTCCGGGAGTATAGGGGCCGGGAACTATGCCGCACCCTGCAGAGAAAGCCGCACATCTGAAGACGGACGAGTCTTCAAATGACGGGCCATCCCTTAGGACGCCTTTATGAGCGCAGCATGGCAAAGGTCCTCATGGTTGGAGCATGCCCCAGCCACGATGACCTCCAATCTCAAAGAAAGCCTGGCCCTTCAGCCGTGCTCAGTCTTTGCGAAAGGTGCGCAGAGATACGCGGTTCTGCCGCGGTCTGTGCTGCAAGGACGCCAGTACCAGGGACCCCAGAATGGTCAGTCCAGCCAGGAGAAGTTCCATAACCATAGTTTCACTTCCTTTAGCTGACGTTAATGTGACAGCCATCAGCTGCGCAGTGAGGTTCTTCTCAAACAGCTGTGGGAAAGGAAGGGGCCCGGTCCAGGGCCATCAACTGCAGACTGCCTAAAAGGGCCACCGGCACGAATTCTGCCTTGGTATAGGCCCGGATGGCGCGCACATTGCGAACATCCGGGTCAATCAGGATGCGCTGCCAGCCTGGTGGCCGGGCAGCCAGCCGGGCCAGAAAAGCGCAGATCACGCGGGGTCCCAGACCCCGGCCCATCAGCTCTTCTTCCCCGATCAGCAGGTCCACGGCCCAGGTTTCCCCGTCCGGCGTGGCATACGGCCAGAACCCGTGCTCCGGCGTCAGATGCTCGCACTGCAGAAACCCGGCCGGTGAACCGCCTTCAGAAAAAATGAACCCAGGCACCCTGTCCCGGTCCTCGAAATAGTGGCTCTGAACGGCGCCCTCGTCGCGCTCGCCATCATCCCAGAAGGCCCGCACATGGGGTGCCTGCAGCCAGCGGGTCAGCAGTTGCAGGTGCTGCGGGCGCAGTGGCTCAAAGGTCACCCGCACGGCTGTTCCAGTCATGCCGGAATGCCGTTCAGGTCCTCCAGGCTCAAGCCGGCGGCGTCCAGGACGGCCCAGAACTGCTCGCCGGTGACGGGCAGCACGCTCAGGCGCGCGCCTTTGCGGGTCAGGGGAGAGTCGGCCCAGTCCGGCAGACGCCGCAGGGTCTCCAACGCGACCAGGGCCGGAAAGGCCACCAGCGGTTCGACATCCACCATGCTCCAGCGTGGCTGGGAGGGGTCGGACTTCGGGTCGAAGTAGGGGCTGGCAGGATCGAACTGCAGGTCGTCCGGATAGGCGGAGCGGCATACGCGCGCGATCCCTGCCACACCGGGCGGCCTGGCGTTGGAATGGTAGAAGAGGCACAGGTCCCCTTCACGCATGTCCCGTAGGAAATTGCGCGCCTGATAGTTGCGCACGCCGTTCCAGGGCTCCCGGGCCCGGCGCATGAGCTCGGCAAACCCGAACACGTCCGGCTCGGACTTGATCAACCAAAACCGCATGTCCTTAAGGTAGACCACATGCAGCAGAGCAGGGCTGGGTGCTGGTGCCATCACCACCGTTAAAGACCCGGCTGCGCTTTAGACTGCCGGGGTGCGTGCCTCGCCCTGGCTTCCTGTCCTTCTGATCCTGGCCCTGGGAGCCTACCTGCTGCCCGAGCAGCGGTCGCCCTTGAGGCCGGTCCCGGGCGACCGGCCAGCGCAGACTGAAACCGCAGCGCCAAGTGCCGAGCTGCCGGGCACCCTGCCGGAAACCACCCGTACGGTCTTCCGTCAGGCGCGCCCCGCCACCGTGCGGGTCGAAAGCCTTGACCTGACGACCCAGGAAGGCGGCATCGGCACCGGATTTTTTATCAGCGATGACGGCCAGCTTCTTACCGCGTACCACGTGGTTTCAGGCGGAAGCCTGTTCCAGGTGACGACCCTGTCGGGCCGGACCTACCGCGCCCGGGTCACCGCCTTTGACGAACAGGCGGACGTGGCCCTGCTGACCGTGCAGGGAAAAGGGCCCTTTTCCCACCTGAAGCTGGCCACCCGGCCGCCACGGGTCGGGGAGACGGTGCTGGGCATCGGCAACAGCGGTGGGGACTTTCTGCAGCCGCGCCGGGGCCAGCTGCTGGGCCTGAACGTGGAAGCCGGACGTGCGGATTTTCCGCAGGGCACCCTGGAAATGGACGCCCCGCTGGCCCCGGGCGACAGCGGCGGCCCCGTCATCGACGGCAATGGACAGGCCATCGGCGTGATCAGCTACATCCGCATCGACGACAGCGGTCTGACCCGGCGCAGTTACGCCGTTCCGGTGGTGGAAGGCAATCAGCTGATCGAGGCCCTGCGCCGGGGCGAGAGGCGGGATGTCGGCGTGGCCGGGCTGATCTTCGACATGGTCCACAGCGGTATGACCGATCCCCCGGGCGCGGTGGTGGGCCGCGTGGCGCGCAACAGTCCGGCCGCACGCGCCGGGCTGCGCGGCAGTGAGCTCGATGGCGACGGCAACCTGAGTAAGCTGGGCGACATCATCACGACCGTCAACGGACAGGCCACCCCGAATGCCGACGCGGTCATCCGCGCCATCCGCGAGGCCCAGGTGGGTGAGCGGGTGACTCTGGGCTATGTTCGCGCCGGTCAGAGCGCCCAGGTCGAGGTCACTCTGGTGGCCCGGTCCAGCGTGCCGGACCTGCGCGAATAGCACAGCTGGACCTCCCAAGGTCTGCTGAGCCCGCGCCCATGCCCGCTTCACGCGCTGAGCCCACACTGGACGCATGTCACGTGCTTTCGTCAAGGAAGATGCCGGCGAACGCTGGACCCCGCCGGCCGCGCCGTCCACTTATCGCCTGATCTGGACCGCTGGGCCGCAGCCGGAAGTGCTGCGCGAGACCAATGACCTGCTTGACGCGCTGCACTGGCTGGCCGGTCGTGACCGTCCGGGCTTCGAATTGCGTGACCGCTCCGGCGTGCTGCTGGCCACCGTGGCCTGAAGCGCCGCCGCGGATGCCTACCAGCGTCCTTGCAGGGTGAACCGCACCGCACCGGCCAGACTCTGCCCTGGGGCCAGCACCCGCAGGTCCGCCCCCACTACCCCCTGGTTGGCCAGATTCAGGGCGTCGGTCGCGTGGGACACTGGCTCCAGTGCCAGGCTGCCGTCCGGGGCAGCAAACAGCACCACATGCGAGTAGACGTTGTCCGCCGTGATGGTCAGTGCCCGCGCGCCCCAGTCAAGGCGCGCGACACCGTCCCAGGCGGTATACACCTGATCCGGCTGCCGCTCTCCCAGCGGCGTCGGGCGGCGAAAATCCTCATTGGCGCGAACCGGCCGTGCTTCTGCCAGGGGCAGCGAACGTTCATCGGTGTCATAGATCAGGGCGGCGGGCAGTTCAAGGGCCGGGTCCACCCCGTCGTGCAGGCGTGTGAAGTAAGGATGCAACCCCAGTCCGGCAGGCATAGGTAAGGTGTCCACGTTCGTCAGCGTCACGCTGGTGTCCAGATGGGGCCCATGCAGCAGGTATTCCACGCGCGCGGTGAAGGCCCAGGGCCAGTTGATGTTGGCAAAGTGGCGGCTGTCGAAGTCGCACACCAGCCCGGTTGCCGAAGGCCGGCTCACCTGCCAGGGCCGGTTGCGCACGTCCCCATGCTGGGTCAGCCCATCTTTGGTGGTCACCTGCAGCTGAACCTCGCGGCCCCCGAACACGAAGCGGGCGTCCCGGACCCGGTTGCTGAAGGGCAGCAGGGTAAACGAGGCACACTGGCTGCTGCTCTGCACGTTGCCTGGGTTCACCGCGCGCAGCACCGGCCGCCCCGACGCTGAGCGCAGGTTCAGCACGCTGGCACCCACATCCGGCAGGATGTCGAGCGTCATGGCCGGGCTGGAGATGGTCTGTACCTTCAGGCTGTCTGGCGGGTTCACTTCCGGCCCCGGGTGGCCTCGTACAGCAGGATGCCAGCCGCCACCGAAGCGTTCAGACTCTGCACCTTGCCGCGCACCGGAATGCTGACCAGGGCATCACACTTCTCGCGCACCAGCCGGCGCATCCCCTCGCCCTCGGCGCCGATGACCAGCGCCACCTTGCCACTGAAATCCACCCGGCTCAGTTCCTGCGCTGCCTCGCCGGCCGCGCCATACACCCAGACTCCGTCGGCCTTGAGCTGGTCCATCAGGCGCGGCAGGTTCTTGGTCTGGGCCACCGGCAGGTAGCTCGTGGCCCCGGCGGCAGTCTTGGCGACCACCGGCGAGAGTGGCGCGCTGCGACGTTCCTCGACCACCACGCCGTGCGCACCCAGCACCTCGGCGCTGCGGATAATCGCCCCGAAGTTGCGCGGATCGGTGATGCCGTCGAGCAGGACCACCACCAGGTCCTCGCCGCGCGACTCGGCGCGGTCCAGGATGTCGTCCACGCTGGCCCAGGCCAGATCCTCGACATCGGCCAGGATGCCCTGATGCTGGGTGGTCCCGGCCAGCTGATCGAGCTCAATGCGCGGCGAGAAGCGTACGCGCACGCCGCCCACGCCCTCGGCTAGGGCCTTGATTTCGCGCACGAAGGCGTCTTCCACGCCGCGTGCCAGCAGCACTTCAGACACCCGCCCGTCCCTGAGTGCTTCCATCACCGGATTCCGCCCGTACAGCAACATGTCAGGCAGTCTAGAGCAGCCCCCCACCGCAGGGCCCGACCCGGGCGGAGTCAGCGGCTCAGACTGGGTTCACCTCTCGTAGCTTTTGAGCCAGGTCAGCAGGTCCGGCGTGGACAGGGGCGGCGCGATGGCGTACCCCTGCGCCGCGTCACAGCCCAGGTCCCGCAGCATGGCGAGTTGCTCAGGCGTCTCCACCCCCACGGCCGTGACATTCAGGCCCAGGCGGTGCGCCAGGTCCACGGTGCCCTGCACCAGGGTCACGCTGCGGGCATCTTCCGGCACGCGGGCCGTCAGCGTCGGGTGCAGCTTGACGGCACTCAGGGGAAAGCGGGTCAGCGCTGCCAGATTGGTGGAGCTGTCACCGAAATCGTCCACGCTGAGGTGCGCTCCCAGCGAACGCAGCTGCTCGAGCAGGCCCAGGGTGTCCTGGCTGTGGTCCAGCAGGCTGCCGGCAGTGACCTCGATATCCGGGGCACCCTCTGCGCGCAGCAGCGGCAACAGGCCGCCCAGACCGGCACTGCCCTGCAGCTCCGCCAGGCTGAGGTTCACGCTGACCTGCCAGTCGGCGAAAGCTCCGGGCTGGGCGCTGCGCACCTCGCGCCGGCCCCGCAGCGCCGCCTTGACGACCCACTCGCTGACCCCGGTCAGCAGGTCCATGCGGCTGGCCACCGGCAGGAAGGCCCCTGGGCTCAGCACGCCCATGGTCGGGTGGTTCCAGCGCAGCAGCGCCTCGGCGCCGAGTGGCCGGCCATCCGACAGGCGGACCGAGGGCTGGTACAGCAGCGTGAACTGCTCGCCGCCCAGCGCCTGGGTCAGGGCGTCTTCCAGCTCAAAGGTCCGTGCCACCTCGGCGCGCATCCCCGGTTCAAACAGGCTGACCTGGGTGCGTCCCCTCTGCCGGGCGTGCTGCATGGCGATCTCGGCATCTGCCAGACGGTCCTCGGCAGCCTGATCGGTGACGCCCAGTGCACAGCCCAGCGGCACATCGCGCCGGCCGGCGCGCAGCGGGGCGGCCAGCATGCTGCGCAGGCGCCCGGCAGCCTCGGCAGCTCCCATTCCGGGCAGCTGAACGGCGAACACCGTATCGGCCAGCCGGGCAGCCTCGCCCCCGTAGGCCGCCGCGAGGTCATTGAGGCGCGCGGCCAGTTGAATCAGCAGGTGATCGAAGGCGGTGCGCCCCAGTGCCGCGGTCAGTGAAGCGAAATCCTCGACCCCCAGGCAGGCGACCGCCTCCGGGGCGGATGGGGGACGGGACAGGACCTCGCGCAGGCCAGCGCGGTTGAGCAGGCCGGTCAGGGCGTCATGACGGGCGTCGTGACGCATCTTGGCCTGGGCGTGGCGCAGCGCCGTGACGTCGCGGGCGCTGAGCAGCAGCCCCGGCTTGCCGCCCTGACTGCCTTCCAGGTCCAGCATGGAGCCGCGAAGCTGCATGGTGCGGACCGTGCCGCTGGGCAGGGCCAGCTGGATTTCGCGCTCGAAGTTCTTGTGCTGGTCTTTCCAGTCCGGCAGGGGCAGCGGCTCTCCCTGAGGCGTGAAGGCGTGTACGCCCAGGTCCGCCAGCACCCGAGCGAAGCCCAGGCCCAGCAGCCGCGCGGCGTCGACGCCCAGCAGGGTGGCCGCCGGGTCACTGACGAACTGCACGCGTCCGCTGTGGTCCAGTGCCACCGCCGCATCCTCCAGATGCGACAGCATCTGGGCTACCAGACCCGCCGGAGCCGCGCTGGCACGAGACCCGCGCGGCGTGCTGCTGGCAATCATCAGTCCCGGCACCGAAGTGCGCCGCACGCTGAGGGCCAGAGTGCCGCCCAGGGCCAGCGGGACGTCCGCCTGCGCCGCGCCTCCACCCGAGGCCACGCTGACGAGCTGCTGCACCGCTTCTGAAGGCACGTCGGCAAAGCAGGGCCAGGCCCACAGGGGCGCCCCGGGAACCGCCACCGCCGTGGGTGGGGCCAGTTCCAGCAGCCCGGTGCTGGCCTGCAGGACCGCGCCGTCCTCCTTCAGGAGGGCCGTCGGGACATCCGTGTCGAGCAGGGCCTGAATCTGCTGGGCCTGAACATGTTCGGCCGTGGTGTCCTGCCACAGGGCCATGACCCCAGCCAGACCTGCACCGAAAAAAGGCCGGGTTTCGCCGCGCACTGGCCGGGGCCCGTCCGGAAGCTGGAAGACCATCTCCGGCAGGCGGGCGGCCCGCCCGGCGGCGGCCTGCTCCAGGGCGCGCACCAGCTCCGGCTGTCCAGGCACGATCTCGGCCAGTGCCCGGTCCATCACGGCAGCGTCGGTGAGACCGAACCATTCCAGAAAGGGGCGGCTCACCTGGCGGATCTTGAGATCCGGCGAGAGCCACAGGGCCGGCACCGGCAGCTGGGTAATCAGGACGTCGGTCTCGCGGCTGGGGCCGTCCTGGCGGGCCGCAGACAGCAGCAGGGTCAGAACCTGCACGGCGTCCGGTGGGACCGGCCCCCCCTCACCCCACAGCAGGCCCAACAGCGTCCCTTCACGGGTCAGCCAGGTCATCTCACCGCGGTCGAGCCAGGCGTCGGGGGGCACCAGGTCGGCGCCGGGTTGCGAAGTGACCTCCTGGGCCGTGACGCACAGCACTTCACCCCCCACCGGTGCCAGCAGCGTCGAGAGCGGGGAATGCAGGCGCAGAACGTCGCGCAGGGCAGTGTGCAGGGCAGGATTCGTGTGGACCGGCGTCATGGAAGGGGCAACCTCGGTTCAGGCCTTGAGTTGGGTGCAGGGAGCAGGCATGCCTGAAGTGAGGGCATCGTGCCACGCCAACTCTTACGCGAATCATGCAGGTGCCGGGCGCGCCTGTGGGTAACGGGCCCCGCTTTTCATCTGACCGGGGCTCAGGCAGCCCAGCTCAGTCGTCCCAGCCGTCCTCGTCTTTCTGATCGGCCCGGAGGTCGGGCCGGGTATAGATGCCCGGATCAGTCGGGTTGCTGGCGGCGACCAGATGCCGGATTTCCTCGTGGTCAGGCTCCTCGAGCACCTGCATAAAGGCGCTGGGACTGAGCACCGTTTCGCGCAGCGTCAGCCCCTGCTCCTGCGCCCAGGTCACCAGCTGTGCCAGGGCCTCGGCGCCTGCCGGTCCGAAGCGCGGGCCGAACGCGGCGGTCAGCACCAATGGCTCGCCGGCTGCCGGCAGCACCACCGCGCCGTACCGGGCCATGGGGCGGTGCCCCTGCCAGTCGGTGACCAGCAGCAGCCAGCCTCCGCTCAGGTCCAGTGTCTGGGCGCCGGACAGCGCAGCATTCAGGGTCTCCAGGGGGGCGCCCGGCACGCCCAGCGGATCAAGGTTTGGCATGTCCCGAGTGTACGGCAGCCGTGTTGTGCCGTACGGCACGCATCCAGGGGGCAGTCAGGGGTGGCGCTCCACATTTCCAGAGTCCTTATGCCCCGCAGCCGGGCAGGTGCCCGGGGCTATCCTGCGGGCATGAAGCTCAAGCTCAGTACCCTGATCAACCAGGCCCGGGGTGGCCGCGTGGTCCGCACGCCCTTTGTGGACGGTGACGAGATCGACCGGCGCCTGCTGCAGGACGACGAGGTCCGTCACAAGATTGCCGGCGGCTTTCCGGATGCCCGGCGCGTGATCCTGACCCTGCATCCCGAACACATCCCCGAGGTGGACAGTGCCGTGACGGTGCTGCGCCTGACACCGGAGGACGCGGCACCCGCCTGGGACCTGCAGGATTTTCATGTGCAGCTGCGCCGGCTGGAACTCAACGAGGACCAGCTCGGCGACCTGCGCGAGGACCGTGGCGGCTTTCTGCTGGCGGCCACCGGCAAGGCCGCCCAGACCCTGGCCGCCCTGACCGAACTCGGCGGCCGGCACGTGGATGTCGAGGAAGTCGGAGAAAGCGCCGGAAAGAGCAGCAAGGTCCGCGAGGTGGTGGTGCCCAGCATGCGGGTGGACGTGGTGGGTGCCAAGGGGTTCGGCGTGAGCCGCGCCTACTTCCAGCAGGGCATTGACGGGGGCAAAGTGCGCCTGAACGGTCAGCCAGCCCGCGCCAGCAGCGAAATCCGCGAGGGTGACAGCCTGGCGGCCGAGGGGCTGGGCCGGATCGACTTCAAGCGCGTGGTGAACGAGACGCGGCGCGGCAACTTCAAGGTTGAACTCGATGTGCATCGCTGAGCAGCCATGATTGACCTACTGGCCCGCATGCCCAGCGTGACCCCCGATGAGCTGACCGCGCACCTGACGCCCAGTCCGCGTTACGACCGGGTGCGCTTTGACAGTTACCAGCCCAATCCCGGCTACCTCAGCCAGGGTGAGGCAAGGGACGCGCTGGAAGCTTTCGTGCAGGAGCCGGCGCCGAAACCTGGCGGCTTCCGTCTGTTCCGTCGTCCTGCACGTCCGGAAGGACAGGGTATCTATCTGGACGGCGGCTTTGGGGTAGGGAAGACCCACCTGCTGGCCAGTGCGTGGCACGCCGCCCCGGGCCGCGCCGCCCTGATGAGCTTCCAGGATCTGATGTACATCATCGGGGTTCTGGGCATGAACCGCGCCGTGGAGGCCTTCCGCAACCACGACCTGTTGCTGATCGACGAGTTCGAGCTGGATGATCCCGGCAATACCCACATGGCCAATACGTTTCTGGGTCAGCTGATGCCGGGTGGCACGCACGTGGTGGCCACCAGCAACACCGAACCTGGTGCCCTGGGCCAGGGCCGCTTTAACGCCCGTGACTTCGAACGGCAGATTCAGGGCATCGCCAGCCGGTTCGCGGCGCATACCATCGACGGCCCGGATTACCGCCAGCGCGGCACCCGGCCGGAAGATACGCTTCAGCCCGCTGAATTCGCGGCCTGGCAGGTCCAGCAGAACCCGGACACCCTCAGTGTCGTGCAGCACCGGGATCTGAACCGGCACCTGCTCCGGGTTCACCCCAGTCACTTTCCCCGCCTGCTTGAGGGCATCGGGGCGCTGGGGGTCGAGGGTTTGTGCCCCATGACCGACCAGAACGTCGCCCTGCGGTTCGTGCACTTTATCGACAAGCTGTACGACCTGGGTCTTGGTGCGGCGTTTACTGGGGTGCCGCTGGGAACCCTGTTTGACGAGACGTACCGGCATGGGGCGTATGCCAAGAAGTACAGCCGGTGTCTGTCGAGGCTTTCGGAGATGTTGCGGGAGGCTCGGGTGGGGGAGTGATTTTGGTTTTTTCTCTGGTTTGCCCCGCCCCCCGGCCCCCTACCCCAGAGGGGCAGGGGGAGCTTTCGTTCGCACTCGGCAAGAGATTGGGCTGGAGTCGCGGAGTTGCTAAGCCCATTTTCGTTTCCGGCCTCGACGCCATCTTTCGTGCCCGTTGGAAGCGCCCGCGCGCTCCGCGCACGACGGCTTTCGTGGCTGTCTCGTGATGGGGGCAGGCTGGGAAGTGAAGAGCAAAAACTTTTCCTGCTTTTTCAGTAGAACCCTGCGGCATTCACCAGGACACCTTGCCCCTGTACCGTCATAGCAACCCGGGCCGTCGTGCGCGGAGCGCGCGGGCCATGACGCGAATGTCGAGCATGGCGTCGAAGCAGGAACGCCAGAAGGCACCAGCATCCCTACCATCTCCTGTCTCACCTTGCCGAGTGCCAACGAAAGCTCCCCCTGCCCCTCTGGGGTAGGGGGCTGGGGGGCGGGGCAAACGACTTACGCCGAACTCCTCCTTGCCCGCTTCTCCGCCTCAATAGCCCGCTGCAACTCCTGAATCTGCTTGAGCATACTCAGCTGCTCAGCCGGCGCCGCCGCCGTAACCTGCTTTTTCAGCGCCTCCACCTCTGCCCGTAGCGAATCGATACTCATGCTGACCTGAATGTCGTCCACGGCGGCAGCAGCGTAAGCATTGACGTTCTGCTCGTACTGCTGGGAATTCGCGCGGCTGATGGTGCCGGCGTCGCGGCCCTCGAACAGCAGGCGGATCAGCAGCTGCTCTTCGGGCTGGCCGCGGAAAACGTCCAGAATGGCGTCGGGGCTCGGCGCACCCTGGGCGGCCAGCATGACCTTGCGGACGCTCTCGTTGCGCCACGGGGTGCTGCCGTCCAGCTTGGACAGCAGGCTGGGGTCGACCAGCAGCTGACGCAGCAGGGCCAGCTCGCGGTCTTCCTCGGTGCGGTGGGTGCTCATACCGGCCAGGTGCGTGTCGGTCAGCTGGCGGCGTTTGGCCTTGGACGCGATCCACTCCAGCAGCGCCTCGGGCTTGATGCCCAGCTGCTCGCAGGCGATGGTGCGCATCTGCTCGGCGCCCTCGTCTAAGGGATCGAGGTTCTGCATGCGTGGCAGCAGCTGCATCAGCACGCGCCGTTTGCCCTCGCTGGTCCCCAGGCCGTGGGCTTCCACGGCGGCCTGCACGCGATAATGCACTTCATCCAGTCCGCCGGCCAGGGCCTGACGGATCCCCGCGTCATCGCCGGCCAGCAGGGCGTCGGCAGGGTCCTTGCCGCTGGGGACGCTGGTGGCCCGCACCCGGAACTTGGCTCCCAGCACCTGATCCAGCCCCGACAGGGTCGCTTTGAGCCCGGCCTCGTCCTGGTCGAACATCAGGGTCAGCTTCTGCGCGCCCAGGCGTTCGAGCAGCGCGGCGTGCTCGGCGGTCAGCGCGGTGCCCAGAGAGGCCACGGCGCCGGTAAAGCCGTGCTGGTGCATGGTAATGACGTCCATATACCCTTCCACGACGACCAGCTCCGAGCCGCCTCTGAGCTGGGTGCGGGCCTTGTCCAGGCCGTACAGCAGCTCGCCCTTGCGGAACGCCTCGGTTTCCGGGGTGTTCAGGTACTTGGGTTTGGTGTCGTCAAGGACCCGGCCGCCGTAGCCGACCAGCCGGCCGAGGTGGTCGCGGATAGGAAACATGACGCGGCCCCGGAAGCGGTCATACACCCGCCCCGATTCCGGGTTCTCGATCAGCAGGCCAGCTTCCAGCAGTTGCCGTTCACTAAGGCCCTTGGTACGCGCCCGCTTGAGCAGCCCATCCCAGCCGTCCGGGGCGTAGCCCAGCTCGAAGGCCGCAATGGTCTCGTCACTCAGGCCACGCCGGCGCAGGTAGTCCAGGGCCGGTCCCGTGAGGTGCTCCCTGAAGTACTCCAGCGCAAAGGCGTTGACGTCGTACAGGTCCCGGCTGCTTTTCTCACCGTATTTGGCTTCTACCTGAATGCCGGCCTGTTCGGCCAGCTTGCGCATGGCATCCCCGAAACTCAGGTTCTCGGTGCGCTGCACGAAGGAAAAGATGTCGCCGCCGGCCTTGCAGCCAAAGCAATAGTAATAACCCTGCTCGGTGTCCACCTGGAAACTGGGGCTCTTTTCCTTGTGAAAGGGGCACAGACCCTTGAGCCGGCCCTTGCCGGCAGGGGTGAGGCGCACATGCTCGCCAATCACATCCGCAATATTGAGCCGCGAACGAACGTCTTCCTTGGTCCCCATGTGTGCCTCACCTCCTTTCTGCTGGGCACGCCCGATCTCACCAGACTGGGAATAACTAGGGCGGCAGTGCCCCAGTGTACGCCCCGGCACGGCCGGGCGGCTAGAGGGCGCAAAAGCCGTCTGACACGTCATAAAGCAGGATGGAACAGCTGGAAGCCGTGCCAGCGCGGACCGCTTGTGGGCGGCCACCCCCAGTTCCCCCAAAGGACATGAAGTCTGACGTAACTCCCCTTAAACCCGGGCTTAGGTCCCCGTCACCCCGGGGCCATGCCCGCAGGTCAGCTTGAGCGCATGACTGCTCCGTCCCTGCAAGGCAAGACCATCGCCATTCTCGCCGCCGACGGTGTCGAGGAAATCGAGTTGACCAGCCCCCGTGAAGCCGTCGAGCAGGCTGGTGCCGTGACCCACCTGGTTAGCTTGCAGGACGGCGAGATCCAGACCATGAAAAACGACATGGAGCCTCAGGGCCGCTACCCGGTGGACAAGACCGCCGAGGAGGTCAATGTCAACGAGTACGACGGCCTGATTCTGCCCGGCGGCACCGTGAATCCCGACAAACTGCGCCTCAGCCCCGACGCCATGCGGATGGTGCGCGCCTTCTATGACGAGGGCAAACCGATCGGGGCCATCTGCCACGGCCCCTGGAGCCTCAGCGAGACCGGCATTGCCCGGGGCCTGCGTATGACCAGCTGGCCCAGCCTGCGCCACGAACTGACCATGGCCGGTGCCGAGTGGGTCGACGAGGAGGTCGTGACGGACAAGGGCGTGGTCACCAGCCGCAACCCCGGAGACCTGCCGGCGTTCAATGCCAAGCTGATTGAGGAATTCGCTGAGGGTGACCACAACAGTCGGCGCAAGTAAACCCTTTTTTCTTCCTCAAGGAGGTTCCCGCATGACCCAGTCCAGCACCTATAAAGTCAGCCGCAGTGAGACCACTCATGGCCAGCATGGTGAGCACCAGCTGATTCGCGGTGAAAGCAGCAGCATGCGCCTGTGGCACAACGAGCAGCCTGCGGACACGGCAGAAAAACAACCCAGCCGTAATGACTATGAGACGCTGGGCTATGTCATCAGCGGCCGGGTGGAACTGACAGTGGACGGACAGTCGGTCATGCTGGAGGCCGGGGACAGCTACCGCGTTCCCTCAGGCGCCGAGCATGTCTACCGGGTGCTGGAGACCCTGACCGCGGTGGAGGTCACCACCCCGGCTGCGAACCGCTGAAGCAGAACAAATTCTGGGCCCACCGCGAAGTTGCGGTGGGCCTGGTTCTGCGGTCTCTTCAGGCGCTGACTGTAGAAGCTGTCCCGGTTCAGGAACTGACTGGGGTCACGAACGCGGCGCTGTCGTAATACGTACGGAAAGCCTTGACCTGCTCACCTTCTATATCGATCAGGCTGACTCCCCGGTAAGCCAGCTCGTGCCCGCCCCTGACCTGACCGGTGGCTTCCCATTCCATGACGCCCAGACCATCATTTTCCTGACTGCGGGTGAACTCGCTGCGAATCCGGTCAAAGGCGCCCAGATACGCCTCCCAGAAGGCCCGCGCGCCGTCCTGCCCTTCCCAGGTCTGAGCCGTCAGATTCCGTAGGGTAACGTCGGGGGCATGCAGGGCGACCAGGGCGTCCACGTTTCCGGTCTGTTCTGCCTGCTGTAGGGCCTGCATGAAGCTGTCCGTAGTCGTCATGGGGGTACTGCACCATGATGAGCGGACCAGAAGCGTTAGCCGGAGCACGTTGTGGAGGACGGGTGAAGGGGCGTTGAAAAGCGCGCCGGGAAGAGAGAATGACCTGGGCAAGACCCATGTGAGAGCAGCTTTTGGCCTGGGTTACAGCTTCTATCTACAAGCGAGCCCGTACGGGACCCAGATCGTTTCTTCTGCGCCGGTGATCCTGTACGGCGACTGCACTTTTTCGGAAAAGGCGTTACGTAGCGAGCAATTGAGCAGGGCAGACCTGCTGTCAGCCGTCCTGGCCTAAGGGCACGAGACATTCAGTGACGTGGATTTTCTGGTGTTGGAGACGGCCGGGCGTATCTCGGTCACTGTCAAGTGAAGCGAGGGAGGCTGTTGGTTCCGCTGGCTGGTTACCCCACCCCCGGCCCACTGTCCCTTTGGGGCAGGGGGAGTTTTCGTTGGCACTGGGCAAGAGATTTGACTGAGGTCGTGGCTTTGCCAGCCCTGTTTCCGTGTCCGGCCTCGACGCCATACTGCCGCACAGCTGAAATGGCCCGCGCGCTGCGCGCACGACAGCCTTCGGGGGTATGGGGCGGTAGGGGTGTGGGCTGACTGTGAAAGAAGACGGCGCCCCGTTGTCAGGGCGCCGTCTTCTTTACTTCTGCTGGCTTATGCGCCGATGTAGTCCTCGACGGGCGGGCAGGAGCACACGAAGTTGCGGTCGCCGTACACGTTGTCCACGCGGTTAACGGCCGGCCAGTACTTCCAGCCCCTCTGGTGCTTGCTGGGGTAGGCTGCCGTTTCGCGGCTGTAGGCGCGGTTCCACACCTCCGCCATCAGGTCGTCCTGGGTGTGGGGCGCGTGCTTCAGGGGGCTGTCCTCGGCCTTAAGCAAACCGTCCTGCACTTCCTGGATCTCGCGGCGGATCTGCAGCATGGCGTCCACGAAGCGGTCGAGTTCGGCCTTGGGCTCGGATTCGGTGGGCTCGATCATCAGGGTGCCGGGCACCGGGAAACTCATGGTAGGGGCGTGGAAGCCGTAGTCCATCAGCCGCTTGGCGATGTCCTCTTCGGTGACGCCACACGCCTGCTTCAGGGGCCGGATGTCGATAATGCACTCGTGCGCTACACGGTTGCCCTTGCCCTTGTACAGGATGGGGTAGGCGCCCGCGAGCCTGCTGGCGATGTAGTTGGCGTTCAGCAGCGCCACCTGGGTGGCCTTGCGCAGACCATGAGCGCCCAGCAGCTTGATGTACAGGTAACTGATCGGCAGGATGCTGGCGCTGCCATAGGGCGCGGCACTCACGGCGCCGGTCTGGCTGCCGCTGACGTCGCGCACCACGTGGTTGGGCAGGAACGGGGCAAGGTGAGCTTTGACGCCAATTGGGCCCATGCCAGGGCCACCGCCGCCGTGCGGGATCGCGAAGGTCTTGTGCAGGTTCAGGTGCGACACGTCACTGCCGATCAGCCCCGGCTTGGCCACACCCACCTGTGCGTTCATGTTCGCGCCGTCCAGATATACCTGACCGCCGTGCTGGTGGATCAGGTCGCACACGTCCATGACGTTGTCCTCGTACACGCCGTGGGTGCTGGGGTAGGTGATCATCAGGGCGGCGAGGTTCTCGCTGTGCTTCTCGGCCTGAACTTTCAGGTCGTCAAAGTCAATGTTGCCGTTCGCGTCGGTTTTCACGACCACCACCTGCATGCCCATCATGGCGGCGCTGGCCGGGTTGGTGCCGTGCGCGCTGGCCGGAATCAGGCAGACGTTGCGGTGGTGCTCGCCGCGGCTCTCGAAGTACTTGCGGATGACCAGCAGCCCGGCGTACTCGCCCTGCGCCCCGCTGTTGGGCTGCATGGAGATGGCGTCGTAGCCGGTGATGTCAGCCAGCCACGCTTCCAGTTCTGCCAGCAGCTCGGCGTAGCCCTCGGTCTGGTCGGCTGGGGCAAAGGGGTGTAGCGCGCCGAACTCCGGCCAGGTCACCGGAATCATCTCGGTGGTGGAATTCAGCTTCATGGTGCACGATCCCAGCGGAATCATGCCGTGCACCAGGCTGTAGTCGCGGTTTTCCAGCATCTTCAGGTAACGCAGCATGCCGTGCTCACTGCGGTGGTTCTGGAAGCCGGGGTGGGTCAGGAATTCAGTCGTGCGCCTGAGGCTCTCAGGAACACCGTCCACGGCCTGGGCGTCCAGCGCCAGCACATCCACGCCCTGTCCGGTGATGGCCTGCGCCACGTCCACCAGATCAGCAGGTGTCACGGTCTCGTCCAGACTCACGCTGACCCTGTTGCCTTCATAACGGAAGTTGATGCCCTGAGCCTCGGCGCGCTGGCGGATAGAGACCGAGTCACCCTCGAAGGTCAGGGTGTCGAAGAAGGTTGCACCGGGGGTCAGGCCCGCATTCTGGAGCGCTTTAGCCAGGATGCCGGTCAGGCGGTGCACGCGGCTGGCGATGGTACGCAGGCCCTCGGCGCCGTGATAGACGGCGTAGGCGGCGGCCATGTTGGCCAGCAGCGCCTGCGCGGTGCAGATATTGCTGGTGGCCTTCTCGCGGCGGATGTGCTGCTCACGGGTCTGCATGGCCATACGCAGAGCAGTCTTGCCGCGCACGTCCCTGCTCACGCCGATCACGCGGCCGGGCATGGAGCGCTGGTAGGCCTCCTTACAGGCCAGGAACGCGGCGTGCGGCCCGCCGAAGCCCATCGGGACGCCCAGGCGCTGGGCGCTGCCCACCACGATGTCGGCGCCCTGCTCGCCGGGCGGCGTAACCAGCGCACAGGCCAGCAGGTCGGCCGCGACGATCAGCGCCCCACCGGCCGCGTGCACTCTCTCGGCCATGGGGGAGAGGTCGCGCAGGTCGCCGTAGGTGCCGGGGTACTGGACCAGCATGCCAAAGACGCCTTCGGGCAGCTCGGCGGTCGGGTCGCCGGTCACGACGTCGAAGCCGAAGTACTCGGCGCGGGTTTTGACCACGTCCACGGTCTGCGGGTGCACATCGTCGGCCATGAAGAACACGTTGCCCTTGCTCTTGGCCTGACGCTTGGCCAGGGTCATGGCCTCGGCGGCGGCGGTGCCTTCATCCAGCAGCGAGGCGTTGGAGATGGGCATGCCGGTCAGGTCCATCACGACCTGCTGGAAGTTCAGCAGCATCTCCAGGCGCCCCTGGCTGATCTCGGCCTGGTAGGGCGTGTAGGCGGTGTACCAGCCAGGGTTTTCCAGCATGTTGCGCAGAATCACGGGAGGCGTGTGGGTGCCGTGGTACCCCATGCCGATGTAGCTGCGGAACACCTTGTTCTTCTGGGCGACGCGCTTCAGATCGGCCAGGGCCTGGGCCTCGGTGACACCCTCGCCGGCCTTGAGCTCTCCGTGGAACTGAATGGCTTCAGGCAGGGTGGTTTCGGTCAGCTCGTCCAGGCTGGAAACGCCCAGTTCGGCCAGCATCTCTGCCTGTTCCGCCTCGCTGGGGCCAAGGTGACGGGCAGTGAAGTCGTGGGTTTGAAGCAGGTCAGACAGCGGTTTCATGGAACTCCTTGCAGAAGTGGAAGAGTCGTGGCACAGGTACAGCAATCACGGGCTGCGGGTCGCCCCCGAACCCGTGACCGGCTGCCTGCGGGGGTCTTTAGTGGGCCTGGGCGTCGTAGGCGGCGGCGTCGAGCAGGTCCGTGCCTTCCTCAGTGACTTCCAGCTTGAACAGCCAGCCACCTTCATAGGGAGCACTGTTGACGAGTTCGGGGTTGCCGCTGAGTTCATCGTTGACGGCCACGATGCGGCCACTGGCCGGTGCATAGATGTCCGAGGCGGTTTTGACGCTTTCCACGACGGCCACGGCCTCGCCAGCGGTCACTTCGCGGCCCACTTCAGGCAGTTCGACGTACACCACATCGCCCAGCTGTTCCTGCGCGTGATCGGTTATGCCGACCGTGCCGTCGTCGGAGAGCCATTCGTGGGAAGCCGCGTATTTCAGGGTGGTGGGGGTGGTCATGGTGGTCGCTCCTGGGGATGAGTGGGCAGGGAAAGGAATGTCCGGTTGGGCCGGGTGCCAAGACTTCAGGCCCCAGGCTACTGGTTAGGGGGCCTTGTAGAAAGGAACGTCGGTCCGGGTGGCCGGGTGCGCCTTGCCACGGACTTCCACCTCGAAGTCGGTGGATGAAGCGGCACTCGCCTGCACCAGTGCCAGGGCGATGGGGTGGCCCAGGGTGGGGCTGCTGGTTCCACTGGTGACGTGCCCAACCACCTGCCCGCTCTGTAGCACCGGGTAGCCCTCGCGCACCGGTACCTTGTCCAGCTTCAGGCCGATCAGTTTCTGCTGGGCCGGCAGTCGCAGGGCGTCGCGGCCGTGGTGGGATTTGTCCTTGACCACCCAGGTGTAGTGGCTGCTCAGGGGGTGAATGTCGTCGGCGAATTCATGGCCGTACAGGGGAAAGCCCGCTTCCAGGCGCAGGGTGTCGCGCGCACCCAGCCCGGCCGGTGTTACGCCTATCGCCATCAGTTTGTCCCACACGGTCTCGGCCTCGCTGGCGTCGATAAACACCTCGAAGCCGTCCTCACCGGTATAGCCGGTGCGGGCCAGATGCACGTCGAAGCCGAACAGGCGGGCCGGGAAGTAGGCGTTCTTCTTCCTGCTGCCCAGGTCCACGTCCACGTGAGGTTGCAGCGTCTCGGCTGCTTTGGGGCCCTGAACCGCCAGCAGCGCCCAGCGGTCGGACTCGTTGGTCAGCGTGACGTCGAAGCCGGCCGCCAGGGTCTGCAGATGCGCCCAGTCCTTGTCGATATTGCTGGCGTTCACGACCATCAGGTACTCGTTTTCGCGGGCCATGTAGATATAGATGTCGTCCACCAGGCCGCCCCGGTCGTTGGGCAGCCAGTTGTACTGGGCGCGGCCGGGGCGCAGCTTGCTCACGTCGTTGGGGGTGACGTGCTGCAGGAAAGCCAGGGCGCCCTCACCCTGGATACGGAACTCGCCCATGTGCGAGACGTCGAACACCCCGGCCGCCCCACGCACCGCCTGATGCTCGGCCTTGAGACCGCTGTACTGGACAGGCATGTCCCAGCCGCCGAACGGCACCATCCGGGCCCCTGCACGGAGATGGGCGGCATGCAGCGGGGTCCGCTTGAGCGCTGTTTCTGGGGTCTGGGTCACGGCAAAACTGTACCGGACTGGGGCTGCTCATGTCCGGCCCGCCTGGACGTTTCAGGCCTCAGTCGCCGACCAGTGTCAGGCGCTCCAGGGTGCCGTCCAGATGCACCTGCGGCAGACCCGCGTCCACCGCTTTTCTCAGCTCGGTCAGTGCCAGGGCGGTGCTGGGGCCTTCGCCGTACATCCGGCAGGCTTCGGCCGTCAGGACCAGTTCCACGCCGTAGGCGCCCTGCAGCACCCGGAAGATACGGTTGTCGTCATCCTCGCGCCGGGTCACTTCCATGCCGTCGGGAAAACCGGCCGCGCGTACCTGCTCCTGAAACTCCATGGGGTCAGGGTAAGCGCGCGTGACCCTGTCAGGCCCGCACATGAAAAAAACCCTCATGCCAGCTTCCCCGGGCGCGGCCTATGCTCGCCGCGTGACCCTGTTCGACCCGCCCGCGCCTCTGGCCGAACGCCTGCGCCCCCATACGGTGGCCGAAGTGGTGGGACAGACACATCTGCTTGGCCCGGGCCGGCCGCTGACCCGCGTGCTGCAGTCCGGCCGGCTGGGCAGCCTGATCCTGTGGGGACCACCCGGCGTCGGCAAGACCACCCTGGCGCGGCTGCTCGCCGGCGAGGTCGGCGCGCATTTCATTGCCCTGTCGGCCGTTTCGGCAGGCGTCAAGGACGTGCGCGAGGCCGTCACGGAAGCCGAGCGGCTGCGCGCCCGTGGCACCCGCACCATCCTGTTTCTCGACGAGATTCACCGTTTTAATAAGGCCCAGCAGGACGCCCTGCTGCCGCATGGGGAAGTCCGGACTGCTGACCCTGATCGGGGCGACCACCGAGAACCCCAGTTTCGAGGTCAACCCGGCATTGCGCTCACGGGCCCGCACGCTGGTTTTGGAAGCGTTGACGCAGGAGGACATCAGAGGGCTGCTGGAACGTGCCCTGTCCGACGAACGCGGTCTGCCGGGCGTGAGCATCGAGCCCGAAGCCATGGACCTGCTCGCGCGGCTGGCGGACGGTGACGCCCGGCGCGCGGACGGTGACGCCCGGCGCGCCCTGAGCACCCTGGAGGTGGCAGCCACGCTGGCTGATCCAGTCACGCCCGAGGCGGTCACCGAAGCGTTCGGACGTCACCTGCCGGCCATGGACAAGAACGGGGAGGACTTCTACAACCTGATCAGTGCGCTTCACAAGAGCGTGCGTGGCTCGCACGTGGACGCCAGCCTCTACTGGCTGGCCCGCATGATCAAGGGGGGCGCCGATACCGGTTATGTTGCCCGGCGTGTGGTCCGCATGGCGTCCGAGGACATCGGTCTGGCCGATCCCCAGGCGCTGAGGCTGGCCATTGCCGCGCGCGACAGCGTGGAGTTTCTGGGCAGTCCCGAAGGCGACCTCGCGCTGGCCCAGGCGGTGGTGTACCTGGCGCTGGCACCCAAAAGCAACAGCGTCTACAACGCCTGGAGGGACGCGCTGCGGGCAGTGAGGGAAGGGGAGAGCCTGCCGGTGCCGGTTCACCTGCGCAACGCCCCCACGGCATTGATGCGCGCGCAGGGCTACGGCAAGGGCTACGCCTACTATTTCGATGACCCCCAGGGCTCGTTCGAGCAGTTTTACCTGCCTGAAGGGGTGCAGCTCGACCTCTACGCCCCACCGGCGAGGGCTGGGAGGCGCGCATGGCCGAACGCTGGCGCAAGCTGCGCGAGGCGCATGGGGAAGTCCGCGCTGAGGAGGAGCCTTCCGGGTCCTAACGGCCCTGCACGATCTGCCCCAGGCGATCCTGCAGGCGGTGCATCGGCAGCCCGAACGCCTGACGGGCCTCGTCGTTCGGGGCGGTGTTGCCGGCCTTCAGCATGGCGTACTGGTCCCGGGTAATTGGTGGACTGGGCAGCATCTGCATCAGCGGCACGCCCAGGTTCATCAGCGCCAGTGGCACCGGTACGACGGGTTTTTTCTTGCCCAGAGCTGCCAGTTCCAGGTCCAGCAGTTCGCGGAAGGTGAATTCCTGCGGGCCGGTCAGGGGATAAATATGGCCGGCGGTCTCCGGACGGTCCAGCGCCGTGACAAAGGCCTGCGCGACGTCCTCCACACTGACGGGCCGGAAAGGAAAGCGGCCGTCGCCGATCTGTGGCACCACCGGCGCGGCCGACACCAGATCCTTGAGGACCCGCCCGAAAAAGTCGTCGCCCACTCCGAAAATCAGGCTGGGCCGGAAAATCGTCCAGTTCAGACCGCTGCCCTGCACCAGCGCCTCGGCTTCAGCTTTCGTCACGCTGTAGCGGCTGTCCGGAATGTCCCCGGCGCCCAGGGCACTCATGTGCAGGTAGCGTGCGCCGCGGGGGGTGGCAGCCAGCACATGCCGGGTCCCCTCGACATGCACCCGGGCGAAGGTCTGGTCTCCCTGCTCCTGAATGATGCCAACCAGATGAATCACTGCTTCGGGACTGGCCTCACCCACGGCGCGCATGACGCTGCTCAGGTCGGTTGCGTCCAGCTTCAGACCGCGGGCACCGCCCACCGCTTCCCCCTGGCGTGATCCTGCGAACACCCGGTGCTCCCGCTCCAGCAGCTCTTTCACCACGGCCCGGCCCACGAACCCTGTCGCCCCCGTCACCAGCACGTTTGTCATGCTGTGCATGTCATCACGTTGTGCACAACCGGACTGTGAGTCGCCCGGTCTGGCCGGCGCAGGGTAAAGGTGGCGATAGTGGCTAAGCCACTCGGCGCACCATTCGTCTGGCAGGCATTGTTATGCTCCCCTGGAGATGCCGTTTGATTCCCGCGCCCTGTCCGCCCTGGATTTCCCCCGCGTCCGAGACGCCCTCGAGCAGCGCAGCAGCACGACGCTGGGCGCCGAGCGCGCGCGGGCCCTCCTGCCTTCGGACGATGCCGGACGTATTGCACGCGAGCTTGATGAAGTCGAAGACGCCCTGTTTGGCGTCAGCCTGTCCCTGGGCGGCATTCAGGACATCCGTGAGCTGCACGCCCGCGCTGCAGAGGGGCGGGTGCTGTCTGGCCAGGAACTGCTGAACGCTGCCTACTCGCTCGACGGGGCCATGACCGTGCGCCGGGCCATCGACGCCAATTCGCGCGGACCCTTGCGTGAGGTGGGGCAGGGTCTGGGCGACCACAGCGAACTGGTGCGCCGCTTTCTGTCGGCCCTGGACCGCGACGGCGGCGTACGCGACGACGCCTCGCCCCGCCTGCGGGACCTGCGCAAACGAATTGATCCGCTGCGGGGCCGCATCCGCGAGAAGCTCTCGGCTACCCTGGAACGCTGGGCCGATGTGCTGCAGGAACACATCGTCACCATCCGCCGTGACCGCTACGTGCTGCCGGTGCAGGCCAGCCGTGTCGGGCAGGTGCAGGGCATCATCGTGGACGCCTCCGCGACCGGACAGACCTACTTTGTCGAACCGGCTGCCGTGACACAGCTCAACAACGAGCTCACCCGCCTGATCCTGGATGAGGAGGCCGAGGTCCGGCGTATCCTGACCGAGCTGACCGGACTACTGGCGGGGGACTCGGCCGTGCCGATGACGCTGGCCACCGTGGGCGAACTGGACCTGATCGCGGCCAAGGCCCGGCTGGCGCGTGACTGGCGCCTTAACCGCCCCGAGCCGGTGCAGGACCACACCTACGACCTGCGCGAGGCCCGTCACCCCCTGATCGAGAACCCGGTCCCCAACGACATTGGTCTGGGCGAGACACGGCTGCTGCTGATCACCGGACCCAACATGGGTGGTAAGACCGCCACCCTCAAGACGCTGGGGCTGGCGGTGCTGATGCACCAGTGTGGGCTGTACGTGGCGGCGGCCACGGCCCGCCTTCCGGTGGTGCGCGACGTGCTGGTGGATATCGGTGACGAGCAGAGCATCGAAGCCAGCCTGTCCACATTTGCCTCGCACCTCAAGCACCTGCGCTATGTGCTGCGCCACGCCGCGCCCGACACCCTGGTCCTGATCGACGAGTTGGGCTCCGGCACTGATCCTGACGAGGGCGCAGCCCTGGCGCAGTCACTGATCGAGACCCTGCTGTCCCAGGACGCGCGCGGGATTATTACCAGCCACCTCTCGCCGCTCAAGCTGTTCGCCCTTGAAACGCCCGGACTGAAGAACGCCAGCATGGGTTTCGAGGTCAGCACCCTGGCGCCCACCTACCACCTGCAGGTGGGTCAGCCGGGGCGCAGCTACGCACTGGCCATTGCGCAGCGCATGGGCCTGCCTCCAGGGGTGCTGGAGCGTGCCCAGACCCTGCTGGGTCCCGAAGCGGGCCTGATGGAGCGCATGCTTGAGGGCCTCGAAACTGAGCGTGCCGAGCTGGCTGGCCAGCTGGAGACGGCTGTCGTCGCCCGCCGGGATGCCGAGGCCGAACTGGCCCGCGTCCGTCAGGAACGTGAAACCCTTGAAGCGCGTCGCAACGAGATGCTGGCCGAGGCAGCCCAGAAAGCCGAGACGCTGTATGCCGACGCCGTCGAGCGGGTCCGCACGCTGCGTGCCCGGGCCCAGGAGGAAAGTGCGCGCCCCCGCGTCATGCAGGAGCTGCGCGAGCTGCGTGCTGCCGCCCAGAAGGCCCGTCCTGCACCTCCGATCCGCGAGGAACGCGGCGATCCCATCCGGGTGGGCAGCCAGGTGGAAGTGCCGGCCTACAACGCCAGCGGTCAGGTACTGGAACTGCGCGGCGATGATCTGGTCGTGCAGCTGGGCGTCATGAAGGTTGGGGTTAAACGCCGGGACGTGCGTCTCAAGCAGGAAGTGAAAGTACCGGCGGCCAAGGGCAGAAACGGCCGCGCCGTGGCTTTCGCGGGTACCGCCCCCAGCAACTTCCAGAACGAACTGCAACTGCGGGGCCTGGGTGTGGAAGAAGCAGTTGAGGAATTGCGCACGGCCATTCTGGAAGCCCATGCCCTCAAGGAAAGCCCGTTGCGGGTGGTGCACGGCAAGGGGCAGGGCGTACTGCGCCGGCTGCTGCGCGAGTACCTCAAGACTGACAAGAAGGTTGAGTCCTTCCACGACGCCGAGGCCAACCAGGGCGGCCACGGGGTCACGATCGTGAATCTGCGGCGGTAGGGGAATTCGGTGGGGGTACGGCGCTTTCACATCGTTCCTGAGCACCGGTCGTGCATCATACGAGGGTGTTGAACCTTCGGCGTCTTGTTGCTCCAGCCCTGCTTGGGTCTGTCCTGGGTCTAATGTCCACGGCCTCCGCTCAACTGGAGTCGGTGGCCAACCGTCTGCAGCTTCCTTCAGACTACTTCTCTCGGTTCGGCGGTCTGCAGCCGGTGATTTCCAACACCGAAGGGTATGGAGTGCGGTACTTTCCCCTTCCGTTCTCTCAGGACATCCGCCTAAGTGTGGTCAGGGCGCCCACCTATGTGGATGTTGGTCTGACCACCCGCGTCAACGACACCTCGTTCGCCATTGGCCGGTTTTACAACACCCCGACCTTTGAAATTACCCGGAATCCCTATAAGGGCCTCCAGTTCGGTGGTGTGGTGCGTGGCAACGGTGGACTGTCAAATTTTTCCGGTGGTTACGCCTTTACCCTGTTGCAGGACCGGGTGCGCGTGCTGAACAACGTGGGCGTGGCGTACAAGGGCGATAAGGCTGCCCCGTACAGCCAGAGTGAGATCAGTGCCGGCTATGGGCGGGCCTTCGGAAAATTCAACACCTATGTGGCCGCCACGGGACGCTACTACCTGTTTCCCATGCAGCAGGAAGGACAGGCCAGCGTGGACCTTTATGCTGCGGTCAACGTCTCCCCAGTGAAGGGGCTGCTGCTGGAAGCCTCCCACTTTGAACGTTTTGTAACCGGATCCGTCTTCATCCCTGACTTCGGTGTGGGCCGCTATGAGGGCTCCACGCTGAGTGCTACCTACCGCCTCTCGGCGGGCTGGCCCTCGTCCACGCTGGGGCTGGGCGCTGTCCGGACCCGGGTGTCGCGGGACTGGACGAACGACTACACCTACGTTCACGGGGACCTGTTCCTGCGCACCGATCTGCTGCCGGCCATGGTTGGCCCAAGCATCGGCTACCGCTTCGGCCCTGGCAACACTGAAGGTGCCTGGCTTATCTCTCTGGTAGCGCTGCCCAAATAAAAGCTTTTCCTGAAAGCTGCCAGGAAAAGCTGAGTGTGTTACGTTCGCGGGCGTGACTGAACTTTCCACCCCACCACGTCTGCTGCCCATGCTGGCAGTGGGCGTGGCGGCTTTTTTTACGCTGGGCCTGATTCAGGCGATGTATGGCCCGGCTTTTCCGCTGTTTCAGGCCCGGTTCGGGGTGGATACGGGTGCCGTGGGCCTGATTGCCAGCGTGCATTTTCTGGGCTCGGCTCTGGCCCCTTTTCTCGTAGGACTGGCGCTGAGGCGGGTCAGTGTCAGGCGCGCGGTTGTGGTCAGTCTGCTGATCCTGGCCGCTGGGGTGAGCGGGGTCGGTCTGGCACCTTCCTGGCCGCTCGCTGTCACGGCAGCGTTGGTGGGCGGTCTGGGGCTGGGAGGGGTCAGCGCCTGCCTGAATGCGGCGTATGCGGCGCGGGGCACGCGGCCGGTCAATCTGGTCAATGCGGTCTTTGGGGTGGGAAGTATGGTCTCGCCCCTGCTGGTGGTGTCCCTGGGGCAGGCCGGGTTGGAGGGGCCGTTTCTGGCAGTGGCGCTCACGGCGGTCCTCACGCTGGCGGTGGCGCGGGTGTGGGGCGTGCCGGACATTGCGTCAGCGGGTGGAACCGCTGGAAGTCAGGATGCAGTCACCGCTGTAGCCCCTGGCCTGATGCTGGTCTTTGCCCTCATGCTTGCTGTGTATGTGGGCCTGGAGGCCGGGTACGGTGCCTGGACGGTGCGTTACCTGGACAGCCGTGGGCTGCCTGGGGCGGCGCTGGTGCTGAGCGGGTTCTGGGGTGGCATTACCCTGGGGCGTGTGCTGACTGGCATGTTCGGGCCCAGGGTGCACCCGGCGTCGTTGGTGATTGGAAGCGCGGCCCTGGTCACCGCCTGCGCTGTGGCGGCTGTGGTTCCGCTGTTCGCCCCCGGGGCAAGCATTCTGGCCGGGCTGGCGCTGGGACCGGTGTTCGGCAGCATGCTGGCCTGGGCCTCACAGCTGATGCCGGCGCGGCAGGTGCCGTTCCTGCTGACGGCAGGTTCGGCAGGAGGCGTGCTGCTTCCCTTTCTGATGGGGCAGGGAGTGGCGGGCTTCGGGCATCTGGCCGTGCCGGTTACGTTGGCCATGCTGGGCACCGTGCTGTTCCTGCTGTCGGTATTCACCCTGCGGCGGACCGGAGCAGCCTGAACGGACAGGCCCGGCCGCAAACGCAATCCTGCTCATTGCCGTCCTGGCGGGCCTATGTCAGAATGCGCCCTGATTCACAGCCAGTCGACCCGCCCGTGGCATTCGCAGGCCCCTGGCCCTGCATGGAATTGGAGGCTTCACAGTGACCCAAGCAATCAGACAGGTGAGACTCACGCGCGAAGGCTTCGAGCGCCTTCAGAAAACCCTGGAGCAGGAACAGCAGCGCCTGGCGGAAGCCACCCGCATTCTGCAGGAGCAGATGGAAACCAGCGCCGATACCGAAGACACCGGCCTGGAAGATGCCAAGCGCGAGAAGATGGCCATCGAGGCGCGGCTTGACGAGCTGGAAGATACCCTGGCCCGCGCGACCATCATCGAGGACCACGAGAACGATGGCCGGGTGGAACTGGGCGCCATCGTGCTGCTGTCCAACGAGACCACCAAGAAGGACATGAAGGTGCAGGTCGTCAGCGCTCCGGAGGCGGCCGTCCTGGGCGGCTCGCTGCCGCGCATCAGCGAGGACAGCCCGGTGGGCAAGGAACTGATGGGGCGCAAGACCGGTGACTCGTTCGTGGTCAACCTGGAAGGCGGTAAGCAGGTCAAGTACAAGGTCAAGAGCATCGAGTACTGAGCCTGAAGCGCCTTGGGCGCTCTGAGCGGGCGGCAAGGGGTGCAGGCCGGGATGTGCTGGGGCTGGGGCGAAGCGAAGGTCCGTGGCTGCCTGGGCGGAAGCCACAACCTGGGTGACTTGGCGCAGAGAGGAGATGGACGCTGAGAACTTCTCGGCGTCCATCTCCCTCTGGCATCGGTCGTGTAGGCCCTGCGCCCTATACTTGCCGCTATGTCGGAAGTTTCTGCCACCGCTGGGGCGCACCGGGAAGGTCTGCACGAGCAGACGGTCGCCCGCCTGAACAACCTGGACGCACAGGTCGCCGCCGGGTTCGAAGCCCACCCCTACAGCTATGCCCGCACCCATCATGCGCGCGAAGTGCTCGCCGCCCACCCGGCCAACCTTGAGGGCGTGCGCGAGCCGGGCCAGGAGTGGCCTGAAAAGGAATACGCCCTGGCGGGCCGCATCACCCTGATGCGGCACATGGGCAAGGCTGCCTTTGCCGACCTGCAGGACGAGCACGGCGCGCTGCAGCTGCATTTCTCGAAACAGGACACCGCGAACTTCGACGCCACCAAGAAGATTGACCTGGGCGACATCGTCGGCGTCCGGGGGTTTCCCTTCGTCACCAAGACCGGTCAGCTGACCCTGCGCGTGACCTCCTGGCAGCCGCTGGTCAAGAGCCTGCATCCGTTGCCCAGCAAGTTTCACGGCCTTCAGGACGAGGAACTGCGTGCCCGGCGCCGCTACCTGGACCTGATGATCAATCCCGAGCGGCGCGAGGCTTTCCGCACGCGCTCGCGGGCCATCCGGTACATCCGCAGCTTCCTGGACACCCGCGAGTTCATGGAGGTCGAGGGGCCGACCCTGCAGGTGGTCGCCGGCGGGACCGAGGCCAAGCCCTTCACCACCCACCACAACGCGCTGTCGCATGACTTCAGCCTGCGCATCAGCCTGGAGCTGTACCTCAAGCGGCTGCTGGTGGGCGGCTTTGAGAAGGTCTATGAGATCGGGCGCAACTACCGCAACGAGGGCATAGACCGCACGCATAATCCTGAATTCACCATGCTGGAGGCCTACTTCGCCTACGGCGACTACAACGACATGATGCGGTTGGTCGAGGACATGCTGCACGGACTGGTCACCGAGATCAAGGGTGAGCCGCAGCTGACCTACCAGGGGCAGACCGTGGATTTCAGCCTGCCGTTCCGTCGTCTGGATTTCGTGACGGCACTCAAGGAGGCCGCCGGCCTGGACTTCGAGGCCACCGATCTGACCCGCCTGCGCGCCTGGACCGACGAGAAACACCCGGAGATGCGTAAGGTCCCCGACTACAAGCTGCTGGACAAGCTGTTCGGCGAGTACGTGGAGCCATCGCTGGTCAATCCGACTTTTGTAACCGACGTGCCGCTGGCGATCAGTCCGCTGGTCAAGGCCCACCGCAGCCGCGAGGGACTGGCCGAGCGCGCCGACCTGTTCGTGGCTGGCTTTGAGCTGGCTCCCATCTACAGTGAGCTGAACGACGCCTTGGATCAGCGCGCCCGCTTCGAAGCACAGACGCAGAGACGCGACGCCGGTGACGACGAGGCCCACGAGCAGGACGAGGACTTCCTGCTGGCGCTGGAATACGGTATGCCTCCAGCCGCCGGGATGGGCATGGGCATGGACCGGCTGGCCATGCTTCTGACCGACAGCGATTCCATCCGTGACGTGCTGCTGTTCCCCCTGCTGCGTCCGGAGGGTACAGGCACCGAGGCAAGCGATCAGCCGGGTTAAACGCGCAGCAAAACAGGGCCGGGATTCAATCCCGGCCTCTTTTTACAACCGAATCTGATTAATTCGTTCGTTTGACAAACAAAATATCGTGAGCGCAAGATTGAGAAAAGCTCTGCTAATTCTGCTGTTCACCACATGGTGAAGCCGTCCGTAGCGTTGTCCCTGTCGGAGATCGTATGTCTGTTCCTACACCCGTTCCGCTCGACCTGGCTGCCATCCGGGCACGGCATACCACCCTGCTGCTGCAGCTGCTCTGGGAAAGGGACCGGGCGCGCGTGGACATTGCTCGGGACCTGGGAATGTCACGCAGCGCGATCAGCAGCATTGTCAGCGAACTGATCGGCGTCGGGCTGGTACAGGAAGGCAATACCCGGGGGAGTGGGCGCGCCGGTCGCCGGGCGACGCTGCTGTCACTCAATGCACGGGCCGCGGCTCTGCTGGCCATTGACCTCGGTGCCAGTCACGTGCGCATGGATCTGATGGACCTGCGCTGCCGCACCCTGGCCTCGCGCACGGTGCCGCACGAGGTGATCTCCGGACCGGCCAGAACCTATCACCTGCTGCTGCGTCTGGCGGACGCCGTGCAGCGTGAAGCCAACATCCCGGCGAGCCGGGTAGCCCTGGCCGGCGTAGGTGTACCGGGACCAGTCGACTACGATACGGGACGCGTGATCCACCCACCCAACATGCCCGGCTGGGACGGCGAGCCGGTACGTGCCGCGCTGCGGGAGCGACTGGGCCTGGAAGTGCTGGTGGACAACGACGCCAATCTGGGGGCACAGGCAGAAGCCCGCTTCGGGCCACACCGCGGCGTCCCGGACCTGATCTACGTCAAGGCGGCCACCGGCATCGGGGCGGGTGTCCTGCTGGGCGGGCGACTGCACCGGGGAGTGCGGGGTGGCGCTGGGGAAATCGGGCACATCAGCATCAACGAGCAGGGGCCGGTGGGCCGCAGCGGCAATCCGGGCAGCCTGGAAAGTTACGCGGCGGCACAGGTGCTGGTGGCGACTGCGGAGGCACGCCGCGCTGCCGGGGCCCCCACCAGCCTCAGTGGCCCGGTCACCCTGCCCGCCCTGGTGAGGCACGCGGAGACCGATCCGCTGGCCCGCGAACTCTGGGAAGACGCTGGCCATCACCTGGGGGTGGCGATCAGCACCGCCCTGAACCTGTTCAATCCGACTGCAGTGGTGATTGGCGGGCGGATGGCCGAGGCTGGCCCGGTGCTCCTGAATGCTGTGCGCACCAGCGCCCTGAGCCGCACCATGCAGATCAACGCCGAGCGCACCCGGATAGACCTGAGCACCCTGGGCGCAGAGGCCGGGGTCCTGGGTGCTGGAGCCATGATGCTCGACCAGCTCCTGACTCCGCTTGGGCTGCCACACCTGTACTCCGTCTCACGCACCTCCATGGCCGCCGTCCATGCCAACGGGAGCCGCGGACCCCCCAGCCCGACCCCCGTCACCACTGAGCCTGTCCCTATCTGACCGCACTCTCCCCTGGAGGAACACTATGAAAAAAGCCCTGATGCTCGCCCTTGCCCTCGCCACTGCCGGCAGCGCCTCTGCCGCCGGGAAAGTCGAGATCTTCTCCTGGTGGTCCGGTGACGAAGGCCCCGCCCTGCAGGCGCTGATCAAGCTGTACGAGCAGAAGTACCGCACCGTGAAGGTCGATAACGCGACCGTTTCTGGTGGCGCCGGGACCAACGCCAAGGCGGTCCTGAAGACCCGCATGTTGGGCGGGACCCCACCCGACAGCTTCCAGGCGCACGCCGGCCAGGAACTGATCGGCACCTGGGTGGTGGCCAACCGCATGGAAGACCTGACCCCGCTGTTCAAAAGCGAGGGCTGGACCAAAGCATTCCCGCAGGACCTCATCAAACTGATCAGCGCCAAGGGCGGCATCTGGAGCGTGCCCGTCAACGTGCACCGCAGCAACGTAATGTGGTACAACCCCGCCAAACTCAAGGCCTGGGGCGTAACCGCGCCCAAGACCTGGCCCGAGTTCCTGTCCACCTGTGCCAAACTCAAGGCCAAGGGCGTAACCGCTCCGCTGGTGGTCGGCGAGAACTGGACCCAGCAGCACCTCTGGGAAAACGTCATGATCGGCACGCTGGGCGCGCAAGGCTGGGAGAACCTCTGGACCGGCAAGCTGAAGTTCACCGACCCCAAGGTGGTGGGCGCCTTCACCACCTTCGGCAAAGTTATGGACTGCACCAACAAGGACGCCTCGGGCCTCAGCTGGCAGCAGGCCAGTGACCGCATCGCCGCCGGCACCAGTGCGTTCAACATCATGGGAGACTGGGCAGCTGGCTACTACACCACCACCAAGAAGCTGGCCCCTGGCAAGGACTTCGGCTGGGCTCCCAGCCCCGGGACGAACAAGGTCTTCGTGATGCTGGCCGACTCCTTCGGTCTGCCCAAGGGCGCCAAGAACCGCACCGAGGCCATGAACTGGCTCAAGGTGATGGGAAGTAAGCAGGGCCAGGACGCCTTCAACCCGCTCAAGGGCTCGATTGCCGCGCGTATCGACAGCGACCTGAGCAAGTACAACACCTACAGCAAGAGTGCGGCGGCTGACTGGAAGAGCAACAAGATCGTGGGCAGCATGGCGCACGGTGCCGTGGCTCCGGAAAGCTTCATGAGCGCGTTCGGGGCCATCATCGATCAGTTCGTGGCCGGTCGCGACGCCCGAGGCGCCGCCAACGCCGCGCAGCAGCTCGCCACACGGGCCGGCATCGGCAAGTAAGGCTCCATTTCTGGGGGAGGGGCACGGGAGGCAGCTTGCGGTCAGCGCCGCACTGCCGGCCCGCGCCCTCCTCTTTGAAGGCCAAGAGAGGAGGCGCCAGATTGAGAGGCTTAACAAGAGACCGCCTGTGGGCCATCGCGGTGCTGCTGCCCAGCGTCATTCTGCTGGGCGTGTTTGTGTACGGCTTTATCGGCCGTACGGTGTATGTCAGCCTGACCGACTGGGGCAATGACCCGGCGCAGGCCCTGGCCGCAAACCCGGTGATTCAGTGGGTGGGACTGGCCAACTATCAGGAATTGTTTTCCGGCTTCCTGCAGGGCCGCTTCCGCCAGGAACTGGTCAGCACCATCTTCTTTACCCTGTTTTTCATTCTGGGCTGCCTGGGTCTGGGTCTGGGCCTGGCCATGATCCTGGACCGCAACCCGAAAGGGGAGGGACTGTGGCGCACCATCTTCCTGTTTCCAATGAGCCTGTCGTTTATCGTGACCGGCACCATCTGGCGCTGGATGCTGCAGCCGCAGGGCGGAGTTAATCAGATCCCCACGGTAGTGGGAGGGCAGCCAGGCACCTTCAGCTGGCTGAGCAGCACCGAGGCCATCTGGAAGTTCGACTGGAACAGGCTGCCGCTGATGACGGCCGTGGTGGTCGCCGTGGTGCTGGGCGTCATCGCCCTGCGGGCGCTGAGGGTAGCGCAGCGCCCCCGCGCGCTGGTCGCCGGGCTGTGCGCCCTGATGCTGCTGGCCTGGGCACTGTTTGTCGGACCGAATCTGAAGCTGCTGGCGGCCCCTGAGCTGCACGGCTTCAACCTGGCCCTGATCGGCATCATCATCGCGGCCGTATGGCAGATGAGCGGCTACACCATGGCCCTGTACCTGGCCGGCCTGCGCGGCATTCCCGAGGAGATTCGCGAGGCGGCGCGCGTGGACGGCGCCACCGACGCCCAGATGTACCGCCGGGTGATTTTCCCCCTGCTGGCGCCCATTACCCTGAGCGCCATGATCATCCTGGGGCACATCAGCCTCAAGATCTTCGATCTGGTGTACGCCATGTCGGGGCCGGACAACACCTTTACCAGCGTTCCGGCCCTGAACATGTACCTGACCAGCTTCCGTCAGAACCAGTTCGCGCTGGGCGCCGCCATCGGCACGATCCTGCTGCTGCTGGTCGCCTTCGTGATCGTGCCGTACCTGGCCAGCGCCTTCCGCACCGAGGAGAGCCACTGATGAATCCGACGACCCAATTCACGCCGGGCCGGGCGGGGACATACGTCCTGCTGCTGCTGGCGGCCCTGTTCTTCCTGGTGCCGGTCTACCTGCTGCTGGCCACGGCACTCAAGAGCCCCGACGCCATCAGCCTGACCACCACCTGGCACTGGCCGGCCGCGCTGAACTGGGCCAGCTTCCAGGAGGCCTGGGCCAAGATCGGCGGCAACATGGGCAACAGCCTGTTCCTGGCGGTGGTGGCGACCGTGCTGGCCGCCCTGATGGGCAGCATCAACGGCTACGCGCTGGCCAAGTGGAAATTTCGCGGAGCCAACACCCTGTTCGCCCTGATGCTGTTCGGGATGTTCATTCCGTATCAGGCGGTCCTGATCCCGCTGTTCCAGTTCATCAAGTCGCTGGGGCTGTACGGCAGCATCTGGGGTCTGATCCTGGCGCACGTGGTGTACGGTCTGCCGATCACCACGCTGATCTTCCGGAACTTCTACGCCGACGTGCCCGACGCCCTGGTTGAGGCCGCCACCATCGACGGGGCGGGCTTCTGGGCCATCTACCGCAAGGTCATCTTCCCGATCAGCATTCCCGGCTTCGTGGTGGTCGTGATCTGGGAGTTCACGCAGGTGTGGAACGAGTTCCTGTTCGCCGCGACGCTGACCAACACCAGTTCGCAGCCGGTGACCTACGCACTGTCGCAGCTGGCGGGAGGACAGGCCGTGTCGTGGAACCTGCCGATGGCCGGGGCTATCCTGGCCGCGCTGCCCACCCTGCTGGTCTACATTCTGCTGGGCCGCTACTTCGTGCGCGGTCTGCTGGCCGGAAGCGTCAAAGGCTGAAGCTCTGACGCGCACCCACCTGGGACGGAGGCATGTACGTGCATGCCTCCGTCCCTCCTTGCAGGCGCTAGACTTCCGCGCAACACATGACAAGCCCTGCTCCTACTGTTTTCGTCGTCACGGCGGAGCGCCCGCGCGCCGTGCAGCTGGCATCCACGCTCGCGCAGACCGACGTGCTGTTTATCCAGGACGCCGAGACGCTGCTGCGCGAGGCTCATGTGCGCGTGCCGGACGTCGTGCTGCTGTACAGCGATACCCCCGGCGTGCCGCTTTCGCAGGTGCTGCCCATGCTGCGTCAGCGTCAGGAACTGAGCAACACCTGGTGGCTGGCTGTGGGTACCCATGGTCTGGGCGAACTGCTCGCGGCCGGTGCCGACGCCCTGATCAGTGACGCCTCTCCTGTCGAGGCACTGAGCCTGCAGGTGCAGACCATGCTGAGGCGGGTCGGCCAGGCCCGCATCGCGTCTGAGCGGGTGGGTCAGCTGCAGCGGCGCATGGACACCTGGGAGCATGAGGAACGGGTCCGCGACCAGCTGGTCCACATGCTGGTACATGACCTGAAAAATCCCATCGCGGCCGTCATGGGCCTGCTGGAAATTGTTCAGGACGATAATCGCGTGCCCGACGACGCCCGGGATCTGGTACGGATAGCACGTGACGAGACCCAGCACCTGCTGCATCTGGCGGCCAACATGCTGGATGTCCGCAAGATTCAGGCCGGCAAGATGAACCTGCGCCGCGAACTGATGTTCAGCCCCATGTTTGCCGAGGTGATCGAGCAGGCGCGCGGGGACATCGGCAGCGGCCTGCGCGAGCGCAACGTCCGGGTGGAGGTCCAGCAGGACATGAGCCCCGCCGACGCCGACCCCGAGATCGTGCGGCGCATCATGGCCAATCTGATAAGCAACGCGTTGAAACACACCACCAACGGGGGCATGATCGGTATCTCTGTGTCCATGCTGGAGGACGCTGTGCACGTCGTCGTGCAGGACAACGGCGAGGGCATCCCCGAGGAAGACATTCCCAACCTGTTCGCGGCCTTTGAGCAAAGCCGTCTGACGCTGCATGGCCGCTTCGACACCGGCATGGGACTGGCGTTCTGCAAGATGGCGGTCGAGGAACATGGCGGGACCATCGGCGTGGAGTCTGAGCGTGGTCTCGGCGCCACTTTCAGGTTCACCCTGCCTCTCTCGCGCGACACGGATGAAGATGATTCCGCCGACCTGCTGGTGTGATTCTGATTCCAGAGAAACAGTTACGCAACGGCTGCGTCTTCCAACTTGAGAAGGAAGCCGGATGACGGTTGCGACTGAAAGTGCAGCAGCGACGGGGCGGTAATGGATGTACCCGAATCCATAGTCAGCCCTGTTCTGTACGCGCCTCTGGAACACACCTTCCAGAGGCGCGGACTCTTGTCCATCCGACTTGGCCGGAATGCAGCCGTGCAGCACGCAGCCGTGATAGAACAGGAGTGTTCGACAACCGTTTTTGAAGCTTGAGATTGTAGGCCTCCTCTCTTTTTTTCTGATCGCTCGTGCGGTTTTTCACGTGCAAGTGAAAAGAGGAAGGAGCAAGAGGCAAAAGGGGAGACCTTATCGAATACGCCAACTTCGTGATTATGCTGCTGGTTGCTTTGAGCATCGGCATTCTCGCTGTTCTGGTCAGTGCCATCCTGGGCCCCAAGAAGTCCAGCCGAACCAAACTGATGGCCTACGAGAGCGGCAACGACCCGGAAGGCGGCGGCGTGGGCACCGGTCAGCGCTTCCCGGTGCACTTCTACCTGGTGGCCATGCTGTTCATCATTTTCGACATCGAGACCGCGTTCTTCTTTCCGCTGGCGGTGGCCTACCAGAAGCTGATTCCCTTCGCGTTCTTCGAAGCGATCACCTTTGTGCTGCTGCTGCTGGTCGGGTACTACTACGTGCTGAAAAAGCGGGTCCTGGAATGGACCTGAGAGCAACTACTCCTATGTTGCCTACGGCAAGAAAGCTGAGGGGCCACCTCCGAAGCGCTGCCGCTGAGCCGGGCACCGTGAAGGCAGAGCCGTCACCACATTTCACACGGGCTGCGTGCCCGCCGCCTCTTACCCACATCGGCCTGCCCCGCGACGGTCGGGCCGGGAGAGTACCCTTATGGCACTGAAGGAACTGTTTGACCGCGACTGGCAGGAACTCGAATCAGAAGGCATCCTGTTTTCCAACCTGGAAAAGCTGGTGGCCTGGGGCCGCAGCAACTCGCTGTGGCCTGCGACCTTCGGGCTGGCGTGCTGCGCCATCGAGATGATGAGCAGCACCAACGCCCGCAACGACATGAGCCGCTTCGGCAGTGAGGTGTTCCGCGCCTCCCCCCGGCAGGCTGACGTGATGATCGTGGCCGGGCGCCTGAGCAAGAAGATGGCCCCGGTGATGCGCCGGGTCTATGACCAGATGCCCGACCCCAAGTGGGTCATCGCCATGGGCGCGTGCGCCAGCAGCGGGGGGATGTTCAACAACTACGCTATCGTGCAGAACGTCGACAGCGTGGTGCCGGTGGATATCTACGTCCCGGGCTGCCCGCCGCGTCCCGAAGCGCTGATCTACGCCGTGATGCAGCTGCAGAAGAAGGTCCGTGGCGAGGCATTTGACCAGCTGGGTCACCAGCTGCCGATGGTGGACGCATGGACCCGCTGACCCCGGTTGTGGCGACCACCGTGACGGGTTCAGGCGTGACCGACTCCACCAGGGACGTCACGGCGTTGCTGGGCGAACTGGGCCTGACCGAGGAACACGCGGCCGAGCCCACCGCCGTTGTCCCCGCAGCTGACCTGCGGCGGGTGGCCCAGGCCTTAAAGGACCGCGGCTTCATGCTGATGGACACCGTGGGCGTCGACTACCTGAAATACCCCGAGGCCCGTCCTGCCCGCTTCTGTGTGCTGCACAACGTCTACCACCCGCACGACCACCGCCGCGTGTTCCTGCGCGTGTGGCTGGACGACGGGCAGCCGCTGGACAGTCTGTACCCGGTATGGCGCTCGGCCAACTACCTGGAGCGCGAGGTCTACGACCTGGTGGGCGTGGAGTTCACCGGACATCCGGACCTGCGCAAGGTGCTGACGCCTGACGACCTCGAAGGCAACCCGCTGCGCAAGGACTTTCCGCTCGGAGAGACGCCCACGCTGTTCCGCGAGGGGCGCTTTCTGGACCCGGCGACGTTTCGTGCGGGCCTCAACGGGCAACAGGGCGGCCTGACCGGCTACCGGGGCGAGTACCGCCGTGGTCAGAGCGGCGACCGAGAGCCGCCGGTGATGCCGGCAGGAGGCCCGAAATGACGAGCGTGCCCACACGTCCCCAGGAGTCTGGCCCCGGTACCACGGGCAGTTCGGGCGGTACGCTGATGCATACCGAGGTCATGTCGCTCAACGTCGGGCCGCAGCACCCCTCGACCCACGGCGTGCTGCGTCTGGTGGTGGACATGGACGGCGAGTACGTCCGGAAGGTCGTGCCCCACATGGGCTACCTGCACACCGGCTTCGAGAAGACCTTCGAGCACCGCACCTACCAGCAGGGCGTGACCTACGCGCCGCGCACGGATTACCTGCACTGTTTCGGGCATGAGCTTGCCTACGTGCTCAGCGTGGAAAAACTGATGCAGGCGCAGGTGCCCGACCGTGCCAGCGTGATCCGCGTGATTCTGCACGAACTGGGCCGCATCCACAGCCATCTGGTCTTCGTGGGCACGGGCCTGCTCGACCTCGGCGCCCTGACCCCCTTCTTCTACGCCTTCCGCGAGAAGGAGTCGTGCGTGGACCTCTTCGAGGAGGCCACCGGCTACCGCATGAACCAGGGGTACTTCCGGGTCGGCGGTCTGTCGCGTGACGTGCCCGAGGACTGGCCCGGGCATGTCGCACAATTTCTCGATCAGATGGAGCGCGGGGTCGACGAGTACACCAACCTGTTTGCCAACAACCCCATCTTCGTGGACCGTGCCCGCGGCGTGGGCGTCATTCCCGCCGATGTGGCGCTGGATCTTGGCCTGACCGGCCCGAACCTTCGCGCCAGCGGGGTGCCGCTGGATGTCCGCAAGGCCCATCCCTACTGCGGCTATGAGGCCTACGACTTCGACGTGATCAGCAGCACGGACGGTGACTCGCTGGCCCGCTTCACCATGCGGCTGCTGGAGTTCCGCGAGAGCATCAAAATCATCCGCCAGGCTCTCGCGCGCCTGAAGCCGGGCTTGATCAAGGACCCCAACCGTAAGATCAGCCTGCCGCCGCGCCAGGAGCTGGAAACCAGCATGGAAGCGGTCATCCACCACTTCAAGCTGGTCACCGAGGGCTTTCATCCGCCGACCGGCGAGGTCTACGTGCCGGTGGAAGGTGCGCGTGGCGAGGTCGGGTATTACATCGTCTCGGACGGCGGCAGCGTGCCGTACCGGGTCAAGATCCGTGCGCCCAGCTTCGTCAACCTGCAGGCCCTGGAATACGCCTGTGTCGGCGCGCAGTTTGCCGATCTGATCACCATTCTCGCCACCATCGACCCTGTCCTGGGGGACGTGGACCGGTAAGGGAGCGTCACTTGAGTTATTTCGCAGATAAACAGAGCCTGGTCGCGGAGATCATGCGCCGCTACCCGGATTCGCCCCAGGGCCGCCGCTCGGCATTGATGCCGCTGCTGCGCGAAGTGCAGAACGCCGAGGGCTTCATCAGCGAGGCGCGCATGGCCGAGATCGGCGCGCTGTGCGGCACCACCGCCACGGAAGTGCGCTCGGTGCTGAGCTTCTATTCCACCTACCACACCGTGCCTACCGGCCGGCATCACCTGCAGGTGTGCTCCACGCTGATGTGCGCCCTGGCTGGCAGCGACGAGCTGTGGGACCACCTGGTCTCGGAGCTGGACGTGCAGCCCGGCGAGGTCACGCCTGACGGCGCGTTCAGCGTGCAGAAGGTCGAGTGCCTGGGCTCGTGCGGCACCGCGCCGATGATGCAGGTCAACGATCTGGGCTACTACGAGAATGTCGCGCGCGCCAAGTGTGACCGTCTGCTGGCCAGCATGCGGCGCGGCGAGACCCCGACGCCCGACAACCCCGTGCCGGTCACCGTGAACGCCGAGGGCTGTCAGGTGCTGGCCAGCGGCGACGCCGTGGGGGCCAGCATCACCGGCCTCGCCAAACTGCCGGGAGGACGCGCATGACTGCGGCCGAGCCCGCCCCCAAACCCATCACCAGTGCCAAGGACCCCCGCTTTGCGCCCACCCTGTACGCCCACGTGGGTCAGGCAGGCAGCTGGACCCTGGACTACTACCGCGACAATGGCGGCTACGAGGCGGTGCGCCGGGCCTTTGAAATGGGACCGGACGCGGTCATTGACGAGGTCAAGAAGTCGGGCCTGCGCGGACGCGGCGGCGCGGGTTTCGCCACCGGCCTGAAGTGGTCGTTCATGCCACTGAACGACGGCCGGCAGCACTACGTCATCTGCAACGCCGACGAGTCCGAGCCCGGCTCCTTCAAGGACCGTTACCTGCTGTCCGAGGATCCTCACCAGCTGATCGAGGGCATGCTCATCGCCGGGTACGCGATGCGCGCCACGGTCGGCTTCATCTACATCCGTGGCGAGTACGTGCATGCCGCCGAGCGCGTCTGGCAGGCCATCCACGAGGCCCGCGCGGCCGGGCTGCTGGGCCGCAACGTGCTGGGCAGCGGCTTCGATTTCGACCTGCACGTGCATCGCGGTGCCGGGGCCTATATCTGCGGCGAGGAAACCGCGCTGATGAACTCCCTCGAAGGCCTGCGGGCCAATCCGCGTCTCAAGCCGCCATTTCCAGCCGCCGCCGGTCTGTATGGCCTGCCTACCACCATCAACAACGTGGAAACCTTCTGCGCCGCCACCCAGATCCTGAAGTTCGGAGCCGAGTGGCATGCGGGCATGGGCACCGAACGCAGCAAGGGCATGAAGCTGTTCCAGATCTCAGGGCCAGTGGCCCGTCCTGGCGTGTACGAGCTGCCGCTGGGGACCACCTTCCGTGAACTGATCTACGACTGGTCCGGCGGACCGCTGGAAGACATCAAAGCCATCATCCCCGGCGGGTCGAGCTGCCCAATGATGCTTTGGAGCGAACAGACGCTGGACACGCCCATGGATTACGAGGCCATCGCGGCAGCAGGCAGCATGCTGGGCACCGGGGGCGTGACCCTGATCCCGCGCGCCGACTGCATCGTGAACGTCACCTGGAATCTGGTGCGGTTCTACGCCCATGAGTCCTGCGGCAAATGCACACCCTGCCGCGAGGGCATCTCGGGGTGGATGGTCAAGATGTACGAGAAGCTCGTGCGCGGCCATGGCCAGCCGGGCGACGTGCAGTTGATCCTGGACATGAGCGAGAACATCGGCGGGCGCAGTTTCTGCGCGCTGGCCGACGCCTGCCTGGGCCCGGTGCTGAGCTCAATCAGTCTTTTCCGTGACGAGTACGACCAGCTGGCCACCACGGGTCAGCCGGTATATCCGTCAAGAAGCAGGTGGAAAGCCGAATGAAAGTGACCGTAGACGGAATCGAACTCGACCTCCCGGCCGGAACCAGCGCCATCGACGCGGTGTTCCACGCCGGGCGGGATGTGCCGTACTTCTGTGCGCACAGCTACCTCTCGCCGGTCGGTGCCTGCCGCATGTGTCTGGTGGAAGCCGGGACACCACGCAAGAACCCCGACGGCAACTGGGCCCTGGACGAGGCCACCGGCCAGACCAAGATCTTCTGGCTGCCCAAGCCCATGGCCTCGTGCACCATGCAGGCCACCGAGGGCATGCACGTGCGCACCGCCCGGACCTCCGAGGTGGTGGCCAAGGCGCAGGCCGGCATGATGGAATTCACGCTGCTCAACCACCCGCTCGACTGCCCCACCTGCGACAAGGGCGGCGCCTGCGAACTGCAGGACCGCGCCTTCGAGTACGGCTACGGGGCCAGCCGCTACGGCTTTGACCGCCGCCACGCCGAGAAGCACTACCCGCTGTCGGATTTCGTGGTGCTGGATCAGGAACGCTGTATTCACTGCAAACGCTGCGTGCGCTACTTCGAGGAAGTCCCGGGCCAGGAGGTGCTGGACTTTATCGAGCGCGGTGGCCACACCTTCATCGACACCGAGGAAGGCGGGCTGCCGGTGGGCTTCCAGGGCAACATCACCGATATCTGCCCGGTAGGCGCGCTGCTGGACAACGTGGCGCGGTTCCGCGGGCGCAACTGGGAATACGACCACACGCCGACCACCTGCACGCTGTGCCCGGTAGGCTGCTCGATCACGGTGGACGCGCGCAACGGCCGCATCGAGCGCATCGTGGCCGGCGAGAACCGCGACGTGAACGAGATGTGGATCTGCGACGCCGGCCGTTTCGGGCACGTCTCGGCCTCGGACGGCCGTCTGTACACCCCGCTGGTGCGGGGGGAGGACGGGCAGCTCAGGGACGCGACCTGGGACGAGGCCATCGAGCGGATGAACCGCGGACTCGCGGCCGTGAACCCGGCGGAACTGGGCCTGTACCTCAGCGCCGACAGCACCCTGGAAGAAGGCGTGGCCCTGGAGGCCCTGGCCGGTACCCTGAACACGCGCAGTGTGGACCACTGGCCCCGCCAGCCCGGCGTGGGCGGGGCCCCCACCCTGACGGACATCGCGACCGCCGACGCGGTCGTGATCGTGGGCGCGGACCTGATGAAGGAAGCGCCGGTCGTGCAGCTGCGCGTGCTCGAAATGCTGCGCGGCGGGCTGATTCCCCCCGAGTTCGCCCACGGCACCGCCATTGCCGACCTGCGTCTGGTCGAGCGCCCCGGCCGCAAGCCTGAAAAGCTGGCGGTCATTGGTGCCCAGGACACCGATCTGGCCCGGCAGGCGCGCATCAACTCGCCCACTCCCGGTCCGGAAGCCCTGCGTGGCCTGATCGGCCTGGCTTCTCCGAGCGACCCCCTGCTGATCGCCGCGACCAACCTGCTGGCCGGAGCCGGAGCCAAGGGCATCCTGATTCTGGGTGCCGAGGCTCTGGCCGGCATGGACGCTCCACTCCTGGCGGCTGTGCAGGCCTTCGCGGGCAGCCTCGGGACCCGCGTGCTGGCCCTGCCCGCCGGACCCAACAGTCTGGGTCTGGGCGCGCTGGGGCTGGTGCCCCGCGACGGAGGCCGCAGTTATGCGCAGCTGGCCCAGGCGCCTGCCGCGTTCATCAGCCGACTGGACCCGGCGGCTCAGGGGCTGCCGGCCCGGGCACGCGGCTTCACGGTGGTGCACGATACCCACCTGACCGCGACTGCCCGTCAGGCCGACGTTGTGCTGCCAGCCGTGACCAACTACGAGAAGCGCGGCACCACCGTCAACCTCGAAGGTCGTCTGCTACCGCTGCAACAGGCCGCCGTGAGCAGCGGTGAGGCCGCCGACCTGATCCGCGCCCTGAGCGCGCTGGCTGAAGCCCTGCGTGTCCGGACCACCGTCCGTGGTCAGCGCAGCGCTCAGGCACTGGTCGCGCAGCGGCTCGGTCAACCGGTGGACAGCCTGCCACAGGGCGGCACGGTTGTGACGTCCCTGCCGCGTCCGGCCGCCCCGGCTTCGGGCCTGACCCATACGCCCAGGCTGTGGGACATGCCTCTGACCCACCGTGAAACCGCTTCGGACTGGGCGGAGCACATTTCTTCCCTGGTGGACAACCGCTGGGAGCTGCCCATGCACGGCACGAGCTCTTCGGCTCCCAGGTCGGCCCCGGGGTCCGTCCCAACGCCCGGAGGTGACGACTGATGCCCGACTGGCTTCTGACCCTGCTGATTACCGTGGTCAAGGCGGTGGCGGTCATCCTGGCGCTGCTCACCACCTTCGCATACATGACCCTGGTGGAGCGCAAGCTGCTGGGCCGCTTTCAGATCCGGGTCGGCCCCAACCGGGTGGGCCCGATGGGCCTGCTGCAGCCGGCAGCCGACGCCATCAAGAGCATTTTCAAGGAAGACCTGCAGGTCACGATGGCCGACAAGCTGGTCTACACCCTGGCGCCGATTATCGCCATCGGCATGGCGCTGACCGCGTTCGGTGGCATTCCCGCCGGGCCGGCCGGCAGCCTGTTCGGGGAAAACCCCTGGGTCTACAACCTGGACGCCGGAGTGCTGGCCCTGCTGGCGCTGACCAGCATGGGAGTGTACGGCATTTTTCTGGGTGGCTGGGCCTCGGGCAGCAAGTACCCCATGCTGGGCGGCCTGCGAAGCAGCGCCCAGATGATCAGCTACGAGCTGGGCATGGGCCTGAGCATCCTGGGCCTGCTGATGCTGGTGGGCAGCACCCGCTTTACCGACATCGTCCTGTGGCAGGGCGCCAACGGCTGGATGATCCTGTTCCAGTCGCTGGGCTTCGCGCTCTTTATGATCAGCTCCTTTGCCGAGACCAACCGCACCCCCTTCGACCTGGTGGAGGCCGAGCAGGAACTGGTGGCCGGTTACCTGACCGAATACTCCGCGATCAAGTGGGCGCTGTTCCAGATGGCCGAGTACGTCAACATGATCACTGCCTCGGCCCTCATGGCCACGCTGTTCTTCGGTGGCTGGCGTGGCCCCGGGTTCCTGAACGGCATCATTCCCGGCATTGCCGACCTGCCGATTGTGTGGCTGGTCGTAAAGATCGGCTTTTTCCTGTTCGTGTTCATCTGGGTGCGCGCCACCCTGCCGCGGCTGCGCTACGACCAGCTGATGCGTTTCGGCTGGAAGCTGCTGCTGCCGCTGGCCCTGTTCAATACCGTGCTGGTGGCCGGTTACGTCGCATTTTTCAGCGCCTGGGGCTGGTGGCCACTGGCGCTGCTCAGCCTGCTGGGGTTGATAGCCCTGCTGGCCCTGAGCGACACCGTTCGTCAGCTGTGGACCCCGCCCCGGCGTGAAAGCGAGCTTCCCCGCGTTCCCTCCCGCTCTGCCGGAGGCGACTGATGCACCTTTCTTCCCGTCCCGCACAAGGAGGCCCCCATGGGTGTGCTTGAAATCGCCAAGGGCATGGGCCTGACCCTCGGCAAGCTGTTCCAGAAGCCCGTCACCGTCAGCTATCCGGAGGAACGAGCCACACTCAAGCCCCGCTTTCGTGGGCGGCACGTCCTGACCCGGCACCCCGGGACCGGGCTCGAGAAATGCATAGGCTGTTCGCTGTGCGCGGCGGCCTGCCCGGCCTACGCGATCTACGTGGAGGCCGGCGAGAACGACCCGCGTGACCCGGTGAGCCCCGGCGAGCGCTACGCCAAGGTCTACGAGATCAACATGCTGCGCTGCATCTTCTGCGGCATGTGCGAGGAAGCCTGCCCCACCGGCGCTGTCGTGCTGGGCAACGAGTTCGAGATGGCCGACTACCGCTACAACGACATCATCTACGGCAAGGAAGACATGCTGGTGGGTGTGGAGGGCAGCCGCGCGCAGCGGCGTGACGCCGCCAACGCCGGCAAACCCGTCCGGGTGGGCTTCCGGGTCGACGGCGGCGCCCGCGACGAACTGGAGGGGGTGACGTACCCGCAATGATGCTGGCTTTTATTCTGCTGGGCGCGCTGGCCCTGGTGGGCGGCGTGCTGACCATCGCTGCGCGCAACGCGGTGCATGCCGCCCTGGGCCTGGTCGGTACGCTGCTGTGCGTCGCCGGGCTGTTCGCCACCATGAACGCGTCCTTTCTGGCGGCCATCCAGGTCATCGTGTACGCCGGGGCGATCATGGTGCTGTTTCTGTTCGTGATCATGATGCTCAACGCCAACGCGCCGGTCACCGGCCGCGACCCGGTGCCTTTCGTGCGGGAGCTTGCCGGCATCGGCGGGGTGCTGCTGGCCGGAGCCTTCGTGGTGCTGGCCTTTACCTACCGTGACCCCCGGCCGCTCGTCGAAGGCGCCGGAGCGCTGCGCGGCGGCGGCGCCGGGCCGGTGGGGGAGACCCTGCTGACCCGCTTCCTGCTGCCGTTCGAGGCCGTTAGTATTCTGCTGCTGGTGGCCATTGTGGGGGCTGTGGCCCTGGTGCAGCGGCCTGAATCCCAGACGGACGGCCTGCCCGACAGTGACGCCGAGACCCTGCCGCTGACCCCGCAGCCCCATTCGCAGGCCCAGTCACAGACCCAGGAGGTGCGTGCCTGATGGTCCCGACCACCTATTACCTGGCGCTTTCCGGGCTGCTATTCGCCCTGGGCATGATCGGAGTCCTCACAAGACGCACGGCGATCATGGTGTTTCTCAGCGTGGAACTGATGCTGAATGCCGCAAACCTCAGCCTGGTGGCCTTCTCCCGCGCGTGGGGCGACCTGACCGGGCAGACGGCCGTGTTTATCGTTATGACGCTGGCTGCCGCCGAGGTCGCTATCGGCCTGGCCATCATCGTCGCCATCTTCCGCAAGCGCGAGACCACCAACGTGGACGACCTCGCGGGTCTGAAAGGCTGAGTGGCTCCCCTGATGCCCCTGTATCTGCTTCCGCTGTTTCCGCTGATCGGCTTTGCCGCGCTGATGCTCTTTCCCCGCGCCTTTCCCGGCAAGACGGGCGGCTGGGTGGCGTCGGGCGCCGTGCTGGCCTCGTTCCTGGTCGCCGTCATGCGCTTCCTGGGCCAGACCGACACGCCCACCCACGAAGTGCTCTGGACCTGGCTGCCCAACATGGCCCTCAACGCCAACCTGGCAGTGGGTTTTTGGTTCGACCAGCTCTCGGCCCTGATGGCCCTGATCATCACCGGCGTGGGCTTCCTGATTCACCTGTACTCCATCTCGTACATGGGCCATGACCGGCAGTTCACGCGCTTTTTCGCGTTCCTGAACTTCTTCGTGGCCATGATGCTGATTCTGGTGCTGGCCGACTCCTACCCGCTGATGTTTGTGGGCTGGGAAGGCGTGGGCATGGCCTCGTACCTGCTGATCGGCTTCTGGTTCTCCGGGCGCAACAGCGAGGCCAGTGATCAGGACCTGCGTGAGGCCGGCCACCGCGAAGGCATCTCCAACAGCAACGCCGCGCGCAAAGCCTTCATCATGAACCGCATCGGGGACCTGGGCTTCATGCTGGGCATGTTCCTGCTGTACAAGCTGTACGGCACCCTGTCCATTCCGGAGCTGACCGAGCGGGTCGAGGGCGCGAACGTCGCTCGCGCCGGCATCGAACTGGCCTGTCTGTTCCTGCTGGTGGGCGCCGTGGGCAAGAGCGGCCAGCTGCCGCTGACGACCTGGCTGCCCGACGCCATGGCCGGCCCCACGCCGGTCTCGGCCCTTATTCACGCGGCCACCATGGTGACGGCCGGCGTGTATCTGGTCGCCCGCAGCCACTTTCTGTATGACTTGGCGCCCAGTGCCAGCCTGTGGGTCGCGTGGGTGGGTGGGCTGACCGCGCTGTACGGCGCGCTGTCGGCCCTGAACCAGCACGACATCAAGAAGATCCTGGCGTACTCCACCGTCTCACAGCTGGGGTACATGTTCATGGCAGTGGGTCTGCATGCCTACTCGGCGGGTGTCTTTCACCTGCTGACGCACGCGTTTTTCAAGGCGCTGCTGTTCCTCTCGGCCGGCGCGGTAATTCATGCCCTGCACGAGGAGCAGGATGTGCGGGCCATGGGCGGCATGCGGCGTTTCATGCCCTTTACCCACATCGTGGCGCTGATGGGGGTGCTGGCCATTGCCGGCATTCCGATCTGGAGCGGGTTCTTCTCCAAGGACGCCATCCTCGCCTCCGCGTACGAGGCCAACCCTCTGTTGTACGTGATCGGGCTGGGCGTGGCACTGCTGACCGCCTTTTACATGGGCCGCTGGTACTTTCTGGTGTGGCGCGGCGAGTACCGTGGTCACACCTCGCACCCGCATGAGGCCGACACCCTGATGAAAGTGCCGCTGGGCATCCTGGCGGCCCTGGCCACGCTGGGCGGCCTGCTCAACATTCCCACCTTCCTGGGTGGCTCGCACGCCTTCGACACGTACCTGGGCCGCGCTGTGCCGGTCCATGGGCACGAGATCGCGGTCTCCACCGAGATTCTGCTGACGGTTCTGGCGGTGGCCGCCGGACTGGGCGGACTGGCCTGGGCCTACGTGGAGCACAAGCGCCGCAGCCTGTTCGACGGTCCGCTGGGAGAAGCCAGCACCCGCGCCCTGTACCTGGATGACCTGTACAACGGTGTGGTGGGCACGCCCAGCCGTGCCCTGGCCGCCAGCCTGGACGCCGTGGACCGCGGTGTGGACGGCACCATTGGTGGCGTAGCCAGTACCGCCAGTTCGCCGGGCGGCCTGTTTACCTGGTGGCAGAGCGGCTTTGTGCGCTCCTACGCGGTCAGCATGCTGCTGGGCACCGCGCTGATCATCGGGTACTGGGCCATCAAGACCATCGGCATGGGGGGCGGCGCGTGAGACAGCTTCCGTCTGTTCCGTCCTCCACCCGGCACGGCACCGGATGGAGTGCTTCACGACCGGAAGCTGACTCTCTCCCTCTCCTTTCAGTCGGATTCCAAGGCCTGTGCCACGCCTTGTCATCGGAGCTTTCATGATCCACTTAATGATTTTCCTCCCGGTGCTGGGCTCGCTGCTGCTGATGGCCACGCCCCGGCGCTGGCGCGAGGAGGTCGCGGGCTTCATCGCGGCCCTCACGCTGGGCCTGGGCCTGCTTATCTGGCGCGCCGGCGGCACCGAGCTGTTCAGCATTCCCTGGATCGGTGCGCTGGGGGTGACCTACAGCGTGCAGCTCGACGGCGTGAGCCTCGCCCTGGCGCTGGTCACGGCCTTCATGTCCTTCATCGCCTGTCTGTACACGGCGCGGCGCATTCCCAACCCCGGCACGATGCTGGCGCTGATTCTGGGGATGGAAACGGGCCTGCTCGGTATTTTTGCGGCGCGTGACCTGATTCTGTTCTACGTCTTCTTCGAGGACGCCCTGATTCCGGCGCTGCTGATGCTGGCCATCTACGGCAAGGACCGTCGCATGAAGGCTCTGGTCAAGTTCGCGGCCTACACGTTGTTCGGCAGCCTGCTGATGCTGGTCAGCTTTATCGGCATCAAGTACCTGGGTGGCAGCCCCACCTTCGCCCTGTCCGATCTGCGGGCCAACCCGGTCCAGGGGGCCATGCAGACCTGGCTGTATATCGGCTTCCTGCTGGCCATGGCGGTCAAGCTGCCGCTGTGGCCGCTGCATGCCTGGTTACCGGATTTCCACGAGCAGAACCACGACAGCGGCATTCCGGATGTGATGGGCACCCTGTACAAGGTGGGGGGGTACGGCATCTTCCAGTTCGGCATCACGCTGTTTCCCGATGCCAGTCTGGAACTGCGCCCGATCCTGATGGGACTGGCGGCCTTCACGGCCCTGTATGCCGCCTGGATCGCCTTTCACCAGACTGACTGGAAGCGTTTGCTGGCCTATGCGGGGCTCTCGCACATGGGCTTCGTGGCGCTGGGCGTCTTTTCCCTGAACGAAACGGCCGTGATCGGCGCGATGTATCTGCTGGCCTTCCAGAACCTGTATACCGGGGCGCTGTTCCTGTCGGTGGGCATGCTGCAGGAACGTATCGGCAGCCTGGATACCCGGGTGGGCGGCGTGATGACCCAGGCGGGCGCCCTGGGCGGGCTCACCATGGCGCTGTGGTTTGCCAGCATCGCGGTGCCGGGGATGGCTGGCTTTATCGGTGAGTTCAGCATCCTGCTGGGTGCCTACCAGATCTCGCCGTGGCTGACCTTCATCGCCGGGATTACCACCATCGCAGCCGCCGCTTACGCGCTGACTGCCTTTCAAACCACCTTCTGGCAGGCCCGGCCGCTGGGAGGCGTGCGGGTCGCCGACCTGCAGCATGTCGAATGGCTGGTGCTGGGATTGCCGCTGGCAGTGGCGATCTTCTTCGGCATCTACAGCGCTCCGGCCCTCAACCTCATGCAGCCGGCGGTCAAGGCCGTGCTGAGTGCCCTGGGAGGCCAATAAATGCTCCCCACCCCCGAAGTCGCCCTCGCGCCGATCCTGCCGATCCTGATTGTCCTGGCGGGCGCCCTGGCAAGCACCATCCTGGGATTTCACATGCCCCGGCGGAACCTGACCATTATCAACCTCGTGCTGGTGGTGCTTTCGGGTATCAGCATGGGCACCCTGTGGAACAGTGGCGCACGCTCGTTCAACGGCGGGCTGCAGGCCGACAACGCCGCACTGCTGCTGGGGCTGGTCATTCTGGTCGGCACTTTCATGACCCTGCTGGTATCACTGGACACGGCCTGGCGTGCCCGGGTATCGTTTCCCGAACTCGATGCCATGCTGATGTATGCGGTGACCGGCTGCCTGCTGATCGCCTTTTCCGGCGACCTGATCGTCATGCTGATCGGGCTGGAAATCATGAGCCTCAGCGGATACGTCCTGGCCACCCTGCAGGACTCTCGCCGCTCCGAGGAATCCGGCCTGAAGTACTTCTTGCTGGGCTCGGTGGGCAGCGCCATCCTGATCTACGGCATGGCGCTGGTGTACGGCGCGACCGGCAGCTTCAACTACGCCGAGATCGCCCTGCGGGTCGGCACGGTCAGTAACCTCACGCCAGCGAATGTGGGCATCCTGGTGGGCGGCGGACTGCTGCTGCTGGCCGGATTCGCCTTCAAGGTGGCGCTGGCTCCCTTTCACCAGTGGACGCCGGACGTCTACAGTGGCGCGCCCACCAGCATCAGTCTGTTCCTGAGCACCGTGGTGAAGGTCGCGGCCTTCGCAGGCATGCTGCGTGTCTTCGGCGGCGCGCTGGCCGACGCACCGGGTTGGGCCAGCACCCTGCAGATCCTGACGGCCGCGACCCTGATCGTCGGAAACATGGCCGCGCTGCTGCAGACCAACTTCAAGCGGCTGCTGGCGTACTCTGCCGTGGCGCACACCGGCTTCCTGGCCATGGCGCTGCTGGGCACGCCGCAGCTGGGCGGGGCCGCGCTGGGCTACTACCTGCTGATCTACACCCTGACCACCGCCGCCGCGCTGGCCATCGTGGCCGCGCTCCAGCGCAGTGAAACCGGCATGGAGATCAGCGACCTGCGCGGGCTCTACTACCGGCACCCCGCGTACGCCGTGGCGCTGGCGGTCTGTCTGGCCTCACTGGCGGGTCTGCCTCCCTTTGCCGGCTTCTTCGGGAAATATCTGGCGTTTCAGGCCGCCTTCCAGAACGGCTACATGTGGCTGAGCGTGCTGGCTGCGCTGACCAGCGTGGCAGCCCTGGTGTACTACCTGCGCCCGGCCATGCTGCTGTTCATGCCCGACCGCACCCCGGCGCGCGAGTATGCCCACGGTCAGCGGCCTCCCACCAACTTCACGGTGGGGCTGGGGGTTGCTGGTGTGGTTCTGCTGGGTATTCTGCCCAACCTGTGGTATGGCTGGGTGGCCAATCCGGCGATCTGGCAGAGGCTTGCAGGTCAATAGGCAGGGCAGTCTTTATCAGCAGCAGGGGCCCGGCATGACTATGCCGGGCCCCTGCCTTCTTTGCTCAGAAGACATCCCTAATCCGGTGTTCCGGTTCAGCTTCGCTGACTACCTGTCAGCCGGGCCCGGAAGTGGTCGCGACTCGCCGCTTCCACCAGCTGCGCCGCCGAATCCATCTCAGGTGTGCTCAGGGCCGAGCCTACGTTGGCCTGCACGGGGACCTCCCGGTAGGTAAGCCCGCTCAGTGCTGCCCCGAGCCGCTCGCGCTGGCGCTGGAGTTCCGGTGCAGTCATGTTGTCCAGCAGCACCGCGAATTCGTCGGAACCCCAGCGGAACAGCAGGCCGTGGCGGCGCCTGGCCCGACCCAGACGGCTGGCCACTTCACGCAGCAACTCGTGCCCGGCTTCCCGCCCGTACAGGTCGGTGACCTGCCGGAACCCATTGATCTCCACCAGCACCAGTCCCAGGGGACGCTGGGACCGCGCGGGCCAGCGCTGCTCGGCGGCACGGGTGAAGGCCAGGCGGTTGCCGCAGCCAGTCAACGGATCGTGAGTGTTCAGCTGCCGCAGGTTCCAGATGCGTTCGGCAGCCACCAGCGCCGCGCCCAGCACTGCACACAGCGACAGCGTCACGGCCGGGAGCAGCACACCCAGCAGCCACAGCGGCACGCTCAAAGCCAGCAGCGCGAACGCCAGCCCATAGCCCCACAGTCCGCGCAACCGCACCGCGGCAACCAGCGTCAGCACACCCAGCAATGCCCGCAGCCACCGTGGGAAGGTCACGAAGGGAGCAGCGAGCTGGCTGGTGACCAGCCGCGCCTGCATGTGGACGCTGGGAATCGGAACGTGGTAGGGCCCGCGCACCTCGCGGCGACCCGGGCCGGTCAGGCCGATCAGGACCACCCGACCTTGCAGTTCACTGCGTGGCACCTCACCATTCACGACATTCCGGAAGGGAATGGCCGGCAGGCGTCCCGGGTCCGGACGTGTCAGGCGGATCAGGCGCCGGGTGGTGTCCAGTGGCACCTGGGCACCCGCAGCCCGCGCCAGCTGCCATGAAAATGCAGGCTGCAGTGTGTTGCCCCCTGAGAAGGCTGTTTGGTAACTGCGAACAATGTTGTCCCGGCTGAGAACCAGGGTGTCCGCGCCGGTGCTGACCTGTCCAGCAGGCGCGGGTGATTGGCCAGGCACCGTGGCCAGCACCACGTTTTTTCGCCCCTGTGCCGCGCCGAGTAGAGCACTGGCGCTCGACTGGTCAGCGAAAGGCAGGTCAATCCCTACAGCCCTGGCCCCCCCAGCTTCCAGGGTATCCACAGCCTGGGTGTACAGCCCCCTGGGCCAGCTGCTGACGGGTCCGTAATCCGCCACAGACGCGTCGTCTATGCCTACCACGACCACCTGTGGCCTCGTGGAAGTGGGCAGGGTACGGTTCAGCGCGTCCCACAGCCGGCCATTGCCCAGCTGAGGGAGCAGCAGGGACACCATCAGGGCCAGACCGATCCCTGCGGGCAGCGTGAACGTCTGCGGCGTCCGTCCGGGTAGCCACCTACCGGGCGTCATGCGCCTCTGAGGTGACAGTGGTGTGCCGGATCATTACTGAATGCGCCGGGGTCCCAAGGGCCTGATTGAGCCACAGGGCGGGAATAACTGGCGAACAGACCACCATCGCCTCAGTGTAAGCCAGCGCACGTAAGGCTGTACCGATATCCTGACCCAGGGGGGCCGTATACTGCGGGGCGTGCTTGTTGCCGTTCAGGACGCCATCAAAGATTACGGCCCGCTGACGGTGCTGAGTGACGTGACCTTCGCCGTTCAGCCCGGTGACCGGGTGGGTCTGGTGGGCCGCAACGGGGCCGGGAAAAGCACGCTGCTGAAACTGCTGACCGGTGAGATCGTGCCGGACGGCGGCGTGGTCAAGCGGGGGCCAGGTGTGCGGGTGCGGAACCTGCAGCAGGACCCGGTGTTTCCTGAAGGAGCCAGCATCGACAGTGTGCTGAACGCGGCCTTCAAGGACCTGGACGAGCTGGAAACCGAACTGCAGCAGGCAGCCGAGGCCATGGCCAGCGGGACCCCGGAAAGCGTGCTGCACCATGAAGAAGTTCTGGAGCACTATGTCCGCCGGGGCGGATTCGAGCGGCGCAGCCGCAAGGACGCGGTGCTGCTGGCCTTCGGATTCCGGGGCCGGGAGCATGATCTGGCGTCCAGCCTCAGTGGTGGAGAGCGGACCCGACTCGGGCTGGCGGCGCTGCTGGTCGAGAACCCGGACGTGCTGCTGCTCGACGAGCCGACCAACCACCTGGACATTGTGATGGTTGAGTGGCTTGAGGGCTTCCTTAGCCGGTATCCCGGCGCGGTACTGGTCATCAGCCACGACCGGACCTTTCTGGACAACGTGACCAATGAGACCGCCTATATCCGGGGCGGAACCCTGCGCGTGTATGCCGGCAACTACAGCAAATTCCGCGAGATGCTGGAGCAGGAGCAGGAACAGCAGGCCGCGCGCCACGCGGTAGAAAGCAAACAGATTGCCTCTTTGCAGTCCAGTGCCGACCGCATGAAGATCTGGGGCCTCGGCATGAGCAAGCTCGCCCGCCGCGCCAAGGCCATGCAGGCCAGGGTGGACCGCATGCAGGCACGTGCCACGGCCGCGCCGCCTGCCGAGGAACGCACCACCCGCATCACCTTTCACGCCCCGGAAAGTGGAGAGATCGTGCTGGACGCGCGCCACCTCACCCGCCGCCTGGGAGAGAGGACCCTGTTTTCTGATGTCAACGTGCAGGTCCGTCGCGGCGAACGGATTGCCATCATCGGTCGCAACGGGGCGGGGAAGACCACCCTGCTGCGCACCCTGCTGGGCCTGGACCGCGGCGACGAGGCCCGTGCCCGGATACTGACTGGCGCCCGCGTCACGGTCGGCTACTACGATCAGGCGCTGCGCGGCGTCGAGCCCCAGCAAACGCTGTATGACGTGGCCCGCGAGTATGTGCAAAAGGACCATGAAGCCCACGACCTGCTGGGCACCTTCATGTTTCCCTACGACCAGCACGACAAGCCCGCCCGCATCCTGTCGGGTGGTGAGCGGGCCCGTCTGGCCCTGCTCAAGCTGGCGCAGGAAGATCACAACCTGCTGGTTCTGGACGAGCCAACCAACCACCTGGACATGGAGATGGTTGAGGCCCTGGAAGAGGCGCTGAGTGCCTTTACCGGCACGCTGATCATGGTCAGCCACGACCGCGCCTTTATCGAGGGTCTGGCTGACCGCATCTGGCTGGTCGAGGACGGGCAGTTCTTCGAATATCCGGGCTGGGCAGACTACCGAGACAAGCATCCGACCTTCCTGGCGGCGCAGGCCGAGCGGAGTGCTCCGAAACCGGAACTCAGGCGGGCCCCTGCGCCCGCTGCAAAGGGCAAGGGCCTGTGGCACCTCAAGCGCGAGGTCGAGGCTATCGAGGCCGATATTGCCCGGCTGGAACAGCAGCTCGAAACCGCCCAGGCTGCCCTGGCCACCGCGCCCGCCGATGCGGATTTCGTGACTCTGGGACAGGCGGCGCATGATCTGGAGGTCCAGCTCGAAGCGAAGATGGAAGCCTGGAGTGCCAGCCAAGCCGAGGTTGAGGCAAAGGGCGGGTAACCACCGTCTTGTCATGGTCAGGCAGCTCCCCGTAATCTTCGGCCGCTGGTTCGGCGCCCGGTTCCGGAGAGGCCCAGCGCAGGCCGTCTCGCCGCAGTTGTGCTCCCGGCCCACGAGCCTGGACAGCTCCCGGCACACCATTCGCCGTGCCATCATCGACAAGAATGTGAAGGTTCCGCCGGGCGTTCAGGTTGGCGTGAACCTCCAGGAAGATCAGGAGCAGGGCCTGACGGTCACGGATAGTGGCATCGTGGTGGTACCCAGGTCGTTTTCTTCTGATCCTGCCGCAACGGTTGCGGGCAACACACTGGTTTTCTCCCGCGAGGAGCATGTGGAACACCGCGCGTTCGTATCGTTTCAGGCTCTGTGGGCGCGCCTCGGGTAAGCTCGTAGGGTGACCGTCACTTGCGGGGAGAGAATCAATGGCCTACTTTGACCTGCCGGAACATGAACTGCGCACGTACCGTCCCGAGCGGCGTGAGCCAGGGGATTTCGATACCTTCTGGACGTGGACGCTGCAGGAAGCGCAGGATCATGCCAGCGCGGCGACGTTCGAGCGTGTGCCCGTCCCGCTCACCAGTGTCGAGGTCCTTGATGTGGTGTTCAGCGGCGCGAACGGCGACCCGGTGCGCGGCTGGCTGATCCTGCCGCGCGACCGTGAGGGCCCGTTACCGTGCGTGGTCGAGTTCATCGGGTACGGGGGCGGGCGCGGGTTGCCGCACGAGTGGCTGCTGTACGCAAGCGCCGGGTACGCGCATTTCGTGATGGACACGCGAGGTCAGGGGAGCGGCTGGCGCAGTGGGGACACGGCTGACGCGGGCAGCGGGGGAGAGCCCCACCTGCCCGGTTTCATGACCCTTGGAATTCGTGACCCGAGAACGTACTATTACCGCCGCGTGTTCACCGACGCCGTCCGTGCCGTGATCACCGCACGTGAGCATCCCGCTGTGGACGCTGCTCGCGTGGCCGTGACGGGCGGCAGTCAGGGGGGGGGCATCGCCATTGCCGTCGCGGGGCTCGTCCCTGACGTGAGCGCGTGCCTGCCGGACGTGCCGTTCCTCTGTCACTTCGAGCGGGCCCTGCGCATCACGGACAGTTACCCGTACGGTGAAATTGCCCAGTACCTGCGCGTGCAGCGCCAGGCCACGGCGGATGTCATGACCACCCTGGCGTATTTCGACGGCATGCACTTCGCGACGCGTGCGCGTGCCACGGCACTGTTCAGCGTCGCCCTGATGGACGACATCTGCCCGCCCAGTACGGTCTTTGCGGCGTTCAATCATTACAGCGGACCGAAACGCATGGTGGAGTATCCGTTCAACCGGCACGAGGGCGGCCAGGCCCATCAGGACCTCGAGAAATTGAGGTTCCTGCTCGAGGTCGTCCCGCGGACGCCGCTGACCTGACGCGATGTCAGCGGCCGGGCAAGCATGGTGAACGCTGATCGTAGCGTTCGCCACGCGCCGACTTCACGTTCTGCTGGCACCGCCATGCAGGGGTGCACGCGCGGCCGGGCCTGGCGGGCAGGTGGGGTTTCAAGCAGGTTCAGGCGGCCTTCGCCGGTTCGCCCTGCGGGGGACTGAGCGTCTCCCACCGCACGTGCGTGACTCTCCGCGTGAAGAAGGAGGCTTTCACGACTTCGTCCGCGATGCGTCCCCAGAACACGCCCCACACGCCCAGTTCGAGTGGGAAGGCCAGCAGCCACGCGAGGGGCAGACCCACCAGGAACGGTCCGATGAGATCGCCGATGACGACGCCGCGAGCGTCGCCCCCGCTGGGCAGTACGCCCCCACCGAGGATCATGTTGCGGACCTTCACCACCTGGAACGCGGCGTTGATCAGCACACCCCAGAAGGCGACGTGCAGCGTCTGGGGGCTCACGTTCGGGTACAGAACGGGCAGGACGAACGCGCTGAGCGTGAAGAGCGCTCCGAAGCACAGCCCGGTGGTCACGCCGATCCGCTGGACGGTCTGCGCCCACCACCTGGCTCGCTCGGGTTCGCCACTGCCGACGGCGTGGCCGATCAGGGTCGTCGCGGCGGACATCAGGCCGTAGGATGCGACAATGAACACCCCTTCCAGCGACAGGACGATCTGACTTGCCGCGAGCGCGGACGTGCCGATCCGCCCGAAAAGCAGGGCGTACAGGAAGGACGCGCCACTCCAGGACAGCTGCGTCATCGCCAGCGGGAACGCCAGCGTCAGGAGGTGAGCGGACGTTATCCGCCACGCGGTGAGCGAGGGCGTCCATTTGAACGGTACGAGGCCGTGCGGGCGGTGCAGCAGCCAGAACAGCAGGGCCGCACGGACGGCCTGAGCAATCACGTTCGCGAGGGCAGCGCCCGGCAGGCCCAGTTCCGGGATTGGGCCGACGCCCAGCAGGAGGGCGTACGCGAGCGTGCCGTTCAGGAGGACCGCGAGCATCGACACGACCATCGGCGTGCGGGCGTGCCCGAGCGAACGGAAGGCTCCGCTGGTCACGGCAGCGTGAACCATGAACGGGAGTGACAGGACGGTCAGCTGAAAGTACGCGGCGCCCGCCTGCGCGACGTCAAGGGGAGCACCCAGAGTCTTGAGCACCGACCCCGCCAGGAGCGCGGCGGGCAGGCAGAGGGCGAGCGTGCAGGCGAACGCGAGTGCTTCGGCAGTGGTGGTGACACGGGCGACGCGGTCATGGTCGTGCGCGCCGTGGGCGCGGGCCACGAGAATTGCGGCGGCCGCGCCGATAGTGCTGAAGCTGACCAGGATCACCAGAACGAGACTGTTGACGAGACCGGCGGCTGCAAGGGCAAGCGTGCCGAGTACGCCAACAGCGAGTTGCACCGCGAAGGTCAAGACCAGTTGAAAGACCATCTCCAGGCTGGTAGGGACGGCAATCCGGGCGATGCTGCGTAGGGCGTCGGGGTGATTCAAGCGAACTCCGGAAGCGCGGCAGCACGGCAGCCACGCGGCGCAGGGCGGTGCCCGACCTAATGGGGGCGCTGTCGTAAAGCAGAAGGGGTGGTTGGAGGAAACGGGAACGCGTATGTGGAGGGTGGATGCTTGAAGTTTCTGGAGTGGTGCCGGACCGCCCGTGGGCCGCTGGCGTCAGACGCGTCTGAGCGGCGCTGGGATGACGGCTGTGCGCGTCCTCGCGCGACGGGGGATTTCGGCCGGGCGTTCGGGTACAGTTCGGTCAGAAGGTCGAGCAGGCGGGCGTGAACGCGCAGGGGCGTGGCGTCGCCGTGCCGCTCAGGGTGCAGGTCGTTGGAGGTCAGCCAGTTCATGTGCTCTGCGGTGGAGGGGCGGCTCGCGGACAGGGGGGCGCCGTGCGAGACGGGCCCGGACTGAGACGTGCGTGTGGCCTGCAGGGTCACCAGAGTGCGTGCACCTGTTCACGGATCAGTTCGTCGTACACCTGCTGGACGCGGCGCATCTGCTCCTCGCTGAGGGCCGGGAGGTCTGCGGCGGCCACGTTGTCTTCCACCTGACGCGGGTTCCTCGCGCCGGGAATGGCGCAGGTGACGTCCGGGAACATCAGGATCCAGCGGAGGGCGAACTGCGCGAGGGTGGCGCCATCCGCGACCAGGGGGCGCAGGCGCTGTACAGCCGCGAGTCCTGTTTCGTAGTCCACGCCGGAGAATGTCTCGCCCCGGTCGAAGGCTTCACCGTTGCGGTTGAAGTTGCGGTGGTCATCCTGTTCAAAGGTGGTCTTGCCCGTCAGTTTGCCGGTGAGCAGTCCACTGGCGAGGGGGACGCGCGCGATGATGCCCACTTCACGTTCTCGAGCGGCAGCGAAGAACTGCTCGGCGGGTTTCATGCGGAAGGCATTGAAGATGATCTGAACGCTCGCGACGTTCGAGTGCTCGATGGCCGTGAGGGCCTCGTCCACCGTTTCGACACTCACGCCGTACGCGCGTAGCAGTCCTTCGCGCACGAAGTCGTCGAGAATGCCGTAGACCTCGTCGCGTTCGTACACTTCTGACGGTGGGCAGTGGAGTTGCAGCAGGTCGACGGTCTCGGCTTCGAGGTTGCGCAGGCTCCGCTCGATGAAGCTGCGGAGGTTCTCGCGGTTGTACCCGGCCGCAGTGTGAGGGTTGAGGCGTCGTCCGGCTTTGGTGGCGACGTAGAAGGAATCGGATCGCTCACGGCGGAGCCTGGCGATCAGGCGTTCGCTGTGTCCGTCACCATACACGTCGGCCGTGTCGATAAAGTTGACGCCAAGGTCGAGTGCGCGGTGTAGGGCGTGCATGCTGTCCTCGTCGCGCGTTTCACCCCAGGTTCCTCCGATGGCCCACGCGCCGAAGCTGATGGTCGAAATCTGATAGCCAGTCTTGCCGAGAGTGCGGTATTGCATGCGACCTCCGTGGTTTGGGCGCGCGAATGAAGAGCAGCGGGTCCTCGTGCACTGAATCGTTACAGACAGGGTTGTACCACATTCTGAATGGGCTTTCAAAAGTGCAGGCCGCTCAGGCCAGGGTGCCAGGAGGCCACAAATGTCAGGGAATTGCGGTAAAGACGCGCGGAAAAATAAGCTGCGTTCGTTCCACTTTCAGCCTTCTCGCCATGGGAGCTTGACACCGCTTTCATAGGGGATTAATCTGCCAGTGTAACCAGTATGGAATCAAGTGTGACGCTCGCAGAAGTTGCGCGCCAGGCGGGGGTTTCCTCCAGCACGGTGTCCAGGATCCTCAATGGCACGACTAACGTCAGTCACGCCAAACGGGAAGCCGTCGAACGGGCCATTACCGCGCTGAATTACAAACCGAACGTCCTTGCCCGCAACCTCGCCCGCGGGCGAACCATGAACATCGGCGTGCTCACGCAGGACATCTCCAGTCCGTTCTACGGCGATATGCTGCGCGGCATTGAGCAGGGCCTGGCGGGAAGTGGTTACCTTCCCATCTTCGCCGACGGCCACTGGCACGCCGAGGAGGAAAATGCGGCCATCGACGTGCTCCTCAGTCACAAGACCGACGCCATGATCGTCCTTGGCGGAGCCATTCCCGACCAGCGGCTGATCGAGGTAGCGGCGCAGGTTCCGCTGATCGTCTTCGGGCGCGATATTCATCAGCTGCCTGGCCAGTGCCTGAAGATCGACAACGAGCAGGGCGCCTACCTTCTCACCAGGCACCTGATCGAATTCGGTCATCAGCGGATTGCGCACATTGCCGGGCCGTCCGCGCACCGGGATGCCCGCGACCGGCTGAGCGGGTACAAGACTGCTCTCGAAGAAGCAGGACTCCCGTTCATTCCTGAACTCGTCCTGGAAGGGGACTTCCTGGAAACGTCGGGGTTCGTGGCCGCTACGCGGCTGTTCGAGGGCCGCGAGATGTTCAGCGCCATTTTTGCCGCGAACGACCAGATGGCGTATGGTGCACGACTCGCCCTGTACCGCAAGGGAGTCCGCGTTCCAGACGACATTTCCCTGGTCGGTTTCGATGACCTGCCCAGTTCCACCTACACCACCCCACCGCTCACGACAGTACGCCAGCCCACCTACGAACTGGGGATCACCCTTGCCCAGAGCATGTTAAGAATGCTTTCAGGTGAGCGTGCTAATCTTCCGGATATCAAACCACAACTCGTGATCCGCGAGTCCACCGTGATGTTGCGGTATTCCGCCAGCACACATAGGAGGTAAGGGAACCTATTGATGACCAAAGCAATTAGTCTCGCATCTGAAAGCGCTTTCAAAACCCAGTCATCCTTTCACTTCAGGAGTGAATCATGAAAAAAGGTCTGATGTTCCTCGCCACCCTTGCCCTCGCCTCCAGTGCGCTCGCCCAGAAGCAGACGATCACCGTCGGCGTCTACCCCAACCTTGACGACGTTGTGAAAGCCGCTATCCCCGGCTTTGTCAAGGCGAACCCCAACATCGACGTGAAGCTCGTCGTCCTCGAATGGGCCGACCACCACAACGCCCTCACCACGGCCCTCGCCACCGGCGCCGGCGCGCAGGACGTCGTTGCCGTCGACTTCGGCTACGTTGCGAAGTTTGCCGAGGGCGCCGGGCTCGAGAACCTCGCCAGGGCCCCCTACAACGGCAACACCCTCAAAAACCGGTTCGTCACCTACACCTTCCCACAGGCCACCCACCAGGGCCGCCTGGTCGCCATTCCCACCGACATCGGCCCCGGCACCATGTACTACCGCACCGACATGCTGAAAAAAGCTGGCGTGACTCCGGCCGACCTGAACCGCAGCTGGGACTCGTACATCACGAACGGCAGGAAAGTCGTCGCCGCCAACCCCGGCAGCTTCCTGATCCCCGACGCATCTACCGTTGCCAGCATCATCATCCGCACGAACATCCCCGCCGGGCAGGGCGTCTACTTCGACAAAGCGAACAAGGTCCTCGTCGGCCCCGAGAACAAGCGCTTCATGGACGCCTGCACTACCGCCAAGAAGGTCCGTGACGCCAAACTCGACGCCCGCGCCGGCGGCGCCTTCTCCCCCGAGTGGATCACCGCCTTCCAGAAAGGCAACCTCGCCACCGAATTCAGCGGCGCCTGGCTCGCCGGTCACCTGCAGAACTGGCTCGCCAAGGACTTTGCGGGCAAGTGGAACGTCCAGCAGCTTCCCGGCGGCACCTTCGCGTCATGGGGCGGCAGCTTCTACGCCATCCCCACCCAAAGCAAGAACAAGGCCGCCGCGTGGCAGTTCATCAACTACATGACCACCAACCGCGACCAGCAGGTCCTTGCGTTCAAGACGACCGGCGCGTTCCCCGCCCTCAAGGCCGCGAACAACGCACCCCTCTTCAATGAGGGCGTCCCGTACCTCGCGAACCAGAAAGCCCGCGTCCTGTGGCGCAACGCGGCCACCAGAATCCAGCCGCTTGAAGTGCACAGGCAGGACCCCATCGCCGAGGAGATCGTCAACACCGCCATCGGCAGCGTCCTCGACGGCTCGCGTGACTGCAACGCTGCCCTCGCGGAAGCCAAGCAGCTCATCGAGCGCCGCGCCCGCCGGTAAATCTTAGCCAGGCACCGGATTCATGATCTCGCCACGCGCGGGGCCTGAATCCCCACCCCAACACCCGCGGGGGTTCGCCCCCCGGGTGTTTTTTTAGGAGTTCCCGTGCAAGCTCACGCACCCACATCCCGCGAACGCCTGCCCCTCGCCGCCCGCTGGGACAACTTCCAGCGCAAATACGCGCCCTACATCTTCATCAGCCCGTTCTTCATCCTGTTCCTGGCGTTCGGACTCTTCCCGATCGTGTTCATGTTCTACCTCTCCTTCCAGTACTGGGCGCCCGCCGCGGGTCTGGGCGCCATGGAGTACGTGGGACTCGAAAATTACCGCGATAACCTCACCGACCCGATGTTCTGGGACTCGCTGAAGAACACCCTCGCCATTGGCATCATGTCCGGCGTTCCACAGCACCTGATTGCCATCCCCCTGGCATTTGCCATCAACACGGGCCTCAAACGCCTGCAGGGTCCGCTCACGTCCATTTACTTCCTGCCCTACATCACCAGCGTCGTGGCCATCAGCGTCACCTTCTTCACGCTGTTCAGCTGGCAGTACGGCGTGGTGAACGCCGTCCTCGGCAGCCTGCACAATCTCCCCCTGATCGGCGGGCTCTTCCCGGCCGAGAAGGTCAACTGGCTGGGCTCACGCGACTTCATCCAGCCCGCCATTGCCGCCGTCGTCATCTGGCGCTTCACCGGCTGGAACGTCGTGCTGTACCTCGCGGGGCTGCAGGCCATTCCCAAGGAACTGTACGAAGCGGCCAGCGTGGACGGCGCCACCAAAATCCAGCAGTTCCGGTTCATTACCCTGCCCCTGCTGCGCCCCATGATGTTCCTCGCCATGACCCTGACCTTGATCGGCAACCTGCAGCTGTTCGAGGAGCCGTTCATTCTCACCAACGGCACCGGCGGGCCCGGCCAGGAAGGCACGACTGCGGTGATGTACATGCTGCGCACCTACACCAACTACAGTGAAGCCGGACTCGCCGCCGCCATGGCGTGGCTGCTCTTCATCGTCATCCTGGTCCTGACCCTGATCAACAACCGCATCTTCGGCCGCAGCGGCCTCGCCGGGAAGGACTGAAATGGCCATATCCACGCCCAACGCCAAGACCAATGCCACGACCCGTCACCGCAGGCGCGTCAGCGGCACCCGCCCGCTCACCCGCGGCGGCGCGTACCTGCTCCTCGCGCTCGGCGCGCTCCTCACCCTCGCGCCCTTCTACTTCATGTTCGTGTTCGCCACGCACGACCGCTCCGAAATCTTCCACATCCCACCGCCCATCTGGTTCGGGGACAACGCCACCATCAACTACAACAACCTCATTGAACGCGTCCCGTTCTGGCGAGGACTCTGGAACAGCCTGTACCTGGCCATCATGACCACCGTCACGACCCTATTCTTCTGCTCCCTCGCCGGGCTCGCCTTCGCGATGTACACCTTCAAGGGCCGCGAGTTCCTGTTCGCGATCGTGCTGGCGACGCTGCTGATCCCCACTGCGCTGAATATCGTGCCGTTCGCGCTGATCATGCAGGCGATCGGCTGGATCGACACGCCCCGTGCACTGTGGGTGCCTGGCATGGCCGGCGCATTCGGCATCTTCCTGATGCGCCAGTACATCGGGAGTGCCATACCGAAAGAACTGATGGAGGCAGGCCGTATCGACGGGGCCAGTGAATTCGGTATCTACCGCCGCATCATTTTGCCCCTGTGCGGTCCGGCCCTCGGCACGCTCGGGATGATCACCTTCATCGGCTCGTGGAACAGCTTCGTCGGACCGCTCATCATCTTCCGTTCCGCGGAAACCTACACCGCGCCGCTCCTGATCCGCAGTCTTCAGGCCGTCGCGAACACCGACTGGGGCGCACTGATGGTCGGCGTGGCCCTGACCGTGCTGCCGCTGCTGGTGATCTTCGCGTTCGCCTCACGACAGTTGATCGAGGGGCTCACTTCCGGGTCACTCAAAGGGTGACGTGAAACGCCTCGCGCTCCTCCTCATGCTCGGCATGGCCGGCGCCACGAGCACGGCGCCCGCTACCCTCACCCTCACCGGCGAGGCGAGGCCCATCGCGGCCCTGGCGGTAAACGGCTTCAACACCAGCTGGCAGATGCCGCTCGTCGAGGCGCTTGACGCCGTGCGTTCCGTGGCGCCCACATCCATCCGTTTTCCCGGGGGGAACGTCGGCGACGACCACGACCTGACCGAGCAGAGCCTGCGCAACTACAAAGTCAGCCTCGCCCTCACGGGCACGAATACCAAAGCCATCGTGCAGACGCGCGTGTTCGCCACCCGCGCCGAAGCGCGCAACCGCCCGGAAGACGCCGGGCAGGCCGCCCGAACCGCCAGGGACATCGGCCTGAACGTCGCATACTGGGAGATCGGCAACGAACCCGACCTGTACGCCACCAACCGCGGCGACCCCAGCTGGACTCCCGAGAAGTACTGCCAGGTGTTCCGCGCCCAGCGCGAAGCCATCCTGAAAGCCGACCCCGGCGCAAAAATCGCCGGGCCCGCCACGTCCAAGGGGACTGGCTCCGCCATGAACTACCTTGAGCGGTTCATCCGCGCGTGTGGGGACGTCGTGGATCTCGTCACCTGGCACGAGTACCCCACCGACGGGTCCGCGGCCGACGAAGTGGCTCTCGCGACCGCGCCCGACGTGAGCGCGCGCGTGGACCAGGTTCGCGAACTCCTGCGCGACCCGCAGCGCAACCCCCTCGGGCACCAGCGCGACTATCAGCTGGGCGTGACCGAGTACAGCCTCTCATGGCGCTCGCAGGGCCCCCACCTCGCCGATCAGGTCGCCGCACTGTGGGCCGCCGAGACGACCCTGCGCCTCGCGGACGCGGGCGCGGACGTCAGCAGCTACTTCGCCATCATCGCCGCCGGCAACCATGGCCTGGTCGACCTGGCCGGCATTCCCCGCCCGACGCTGTACGCCTTTCAGCAGCTCAGGCACTACCGTGGAGAAGCGCTCACCATCCGTTCCAGTGACCCTGCCCTGTGGGTACACGCGGCGCGCCACGCGAACACCGTGCAGCTGCTGATCACCAACACCAGCACCGCGCCGCGGCCCGTCGCGACCGAGCTTCCCGGCTACCAGCTGATCGGCGCGAAGACCTTCACGCAGCAGACAGTGGCGGACGAAGCGGACTTCATCCGCCTGAAGCTCGGCCCGGCAGCCGATCTGCCTGGACGTTCCCTCACGCGACTCGCCTACAAACGCCTCCCGTAACGCTGACTTCATCACCCGAGGAACATCATCATGACCATCAAACGAACAGACTTCCCAGACAACTTCATCTTCGGCGTGGCCACATCCTCGTACCAGATCGAAGGGGCCACCAACGAGGACGGACGCGGTGACAGCATCTGGGACACCTTCTGCCGTGAGCCTGGCCGCATCCAGGACGGCACGGGCGGCGACGTCGCCTGCGACCACTACCACCTGTGGCCGCAGGACCTCGATCTGATCCAGTCCCTGGGCGTCGACGCGTACCGCTTCAGCGTCGCCTGGCCGCGCATTCAGCCCGACGGGAAAGGCCCCGTCAACCAGAAGGGGCTGGACTTCTACGAGCGTCTGGTGGACGGCATGCTCGAACGAGGCCTGCAACCGTACCTGACCCTGTACCACTGGGACCTCCCGCAGACCCTGCAGGACGAGGGTGGCTGGGTCAACCGTGAGACGGCGTACCGCTTCGCGGAGTACGCGCGCGTTGTCGCCGAGCGCCTCGGCGGGCGCGTGAGAAGCTACGCCACCCTGAATGAGCCATGGTGCAGCAGCATCCTCAGCTACCAGATCGGTGAGCACGCACCGGGCCTGCAGGACCGCCGCGCCGCCCTCGCCGCCGCGCACCATCTGCTCCTCGGTCACGGCGAGGCCGTCAAGGTCATGCGCGACATCGTGCCCGGCAGCAGCCTGGGCATCGTCCTGAACCTGCAGCCCGCCTACCCCGCGTCGGACAGGGAAGAGGACGTGGCGGCCGCGCGGTTCGCAGACGGGACGTTCAATCGCTGGTTCCTGGATCCCATCTTCCGCGGCGAGTACCCCGCAGATATCTGGGACGCGTACGGTGAGGACGTGCCGACCGTGCAGGACGGGGATTTTGCGGCGACCTCGCAGCCCATCGACTTCCTGGGCGTGAATTACTACAGCCGCAGCGTCAACGGCGCCACCGGGAACGTCCGGCCCAGTGAGTCGAGCTACACGCACATGGGCTGGGAAGTGTACCCGCAGGGCCTGACGGACCTGCTTGTGCGCATCAACCACGACTACACCGTCCCGCCGGTCTACATCACCGAGAACGGCGCCGCCTACCCCGACGAACTCGAAGGTGGCCGCGTGCACGACGCGCAGCGCGTGGAGTATTTCAAAGCGCACGTGCAGGCAACTTCAGACGCGGTGCAGCAGGGCGTGAACGTCGCCGGATACTTCGCGTGGAGTCTGATGGACAACTTTGAGTGGGCGTTCGGGTACAGCCGCCGGTTCGGGATGGTGTACGTCGATTACGGCAACCAGCAGCGCATTCTCAAGGACAGCGCGAAATGGTACCAGACGCTCGTGACCCGGCAGGATGCGGGCGTCGCGCTGCCCGCCGACGACTGACCACTCCGTGCCGGGGGCCCGCGAATGAACAAGGCGTTCCGGCGCGGGCCCCCGGCTCCACATTGAAGGAGGGGCCATGACCCAGCCACATCCCCTGAACGAAGAAGGTCGGGCGCTCGTCGAGCGTCTGCTGCGCGATATGACGCTGAGCGAGAAGGCCGGGCAGATGACGCAGCCGGAGAAGAACAGCGTCAAACAAGGCGACGTCACTCGCCTCTCTCTCGGCTCGGTCCTTAGCGGCGGCGGCGGCAATCCCGACCCCAACACCCCCCACGCCTGGCGGGAGATGGTCGGCGCCTACCTCCACGAAGCCCGCTCCTCCCGACTGGGCATCCCCCTGCTGTACGGCGTGGACGCTGTGCACGGCCACAACAACGTTGTCGGCACGACCATCTTCCCCCACAACATCGCCCTGGGCGCCACCCGCGACGCCGATCTGGTGCGCCGCATCGGCCGCGCCACCGCCCTGGAAGTCGCCGCCACCAACGTCAGATGGAACTTTGCGCCCGCCGTGAGCATGCCCCACGACCTCCGCTGGGGCCGCACGTACGAAGGCTACGGCCAGGACCCCCAACTCGTGAGTGAACTCGCCAGCGCGTACGTGCAGGGCCTGCGCGGTGCAGCGTGGAACGACCCCACGGCCGTGCTGCCCAGCGTGAAGCACTTCATCGCCGACGGTCACACCAGCTGGGGATCGTCCACCCGCGTGGACCGGAACGCGCTGGACGTGGACCGCACCCTCGCCATTGCGCAGATGGGTGAGGGGTTCATGGAGCTGCTCGATCAGGGCGCGTGGCAGCTCGATCAGGGGGACAGCCGCATCGACGAGGCAACGCTGCGGGCCGTGCACCTCCCGCCGTACCGGGCGGCCATTGAGGCGGGCGCGCTGAACGTCATGGCGTCGTTCAGCTCCTGGAACGGCCTGAAGATGCACGGGCACCGCTACCTGCTCACCGACGTCCTCAAGGGTGAGCTGGGCTTTGAGGGGTTCGTGGTGAGCGACTGGGAAGCCATCGACCAGCTGCACCCCGGTGATTACCACCGTTGCGTCGCCGACGCCATCAACGCGGGCGTCGACATGGTCATGGTCCCTTTCGACTACGAGAAGTTTATCGGCACACTCGTCGCGGCCGTACAGTGTGGCGACGTCACGCAGGAGCGCATTGACGACGCGGTTCGCCGCATTCTCACCGCCAAGGTCGTGCTGGGATTGTTCGACATACCGGAAACGGACCCGGCGCTGCTGAACGTGGTGGGCTGCGCAGAGCACCGTGCGCTCGCGCGGGAAGCGGTTCGCAAGTCCCTGGTGCTGCTCAGGAACGAAGGAAATGTCCTCCCACTCAGTGACAACACACCCACTGTCCTGGTAGCGGGCAGCGCCGCAGACGACATGGGCGCGCAATGCGGCGGGTGGACGATCACCTGGATGGGCGGTCACGGTCCCATCACGCCCGGCACCAGCATTCTCGAAGGCTTCCAGCGTGCCCTCCCCGGAAGGGTGAACTACAGCGCCGACGGACAGGTGGACGCGCGCTACCCGGTGGGCATTGCGGTCGTTGCGGAAGAACCGTACGCCGAAGGCATGGGCGACCGGGCAGAACTTCGCCTCGACGCGCAGCAACTCAGGATGCTCGCGCGCGTGCGCGAACAGTGCGACCGTCTCGTGGTGGTGCTGCTGTCGGGGCGTCCGCTGATCATCACCGACGAGCTTCCCCAGTGGGACGCATTCGTCGCTGCGTGGCTGCCCGGCACGGAAGGGGACGGTGTGACCGACGTGCTGCTGGGACGCGCGCCATTCACGGGCACGCTCAGCGTGGACTGGCCCCGCACTCACGCGGACCTGCCCCGTACGGACGCCAGTGCAAGCCTCTGGGACCTTGGCGCGGGAATCACCACCGTGCGTACTGCTGCTGACTGACCCGCCACCGTCCATTACCCCTGAAGGGAGCCTGATGCGTAAAACCCTCCTGATGGCCCTGCTCCTTGCCGCCTCCACGGCACTCGCGCAGACGCACCCGTACCTTGATACCCGACTTCCCGTGGAACAGCGCGTGCAGGACCTGCTGAACCGCATGACCCTCGAAGAGAAGGTCGGGCAGCTCACGCAGATCAACGTGCAACGCCTGATGGGCCGCGACGAGTGGGACCGTGGCCCCCTCAATCCCGAATGGCTCGACCGCATCCTTGCGAAGCAGCACGTCGGCTCGCTCCTCAGTGGCGGCGGCGCGGCGCCCCAGCCGAACACACCCGAGGCGTGGGCGCGCATGACCAACGACCTGCAGCGCTACGCGCTTACGCACTCGCGCCTCAAGATTCCCATCCTCTACGGCGTGGACGCTGTACACGGGCACAACAACGTTATTGGCGCGACGATGTTCCCGCACAACATCGGTCTGGGCGCGACCTTTGACACGAAGTTTCCGCACCAGATTGGGGAAGTCACCGCGCGGGCGCTGCGCGCCACGGGCATCACCTGGAACTTCGCTCCCGACGCGGACATGGGCCGCGACCCGCGCTGGGGTCGGTTCTACGAAACGTGGGGGGAGGACCCCGTACTCGCGTCCGAGATGGTCGCGGCCAACGTGCGTGGCCTGCAGGGACCGGCCCTCGGTCCGGATTCCGTCGCCGCCACCGTCAAGCACTTCATCGGGTACGGTTCACCGGTGGGTGGCAAGGACCGCGCCGACGCGCGCATCACCAGCGCGCAATTGCGCGGCGTTCACCTGCCGCCCTTCCAGGCGGGCCTCACCGCAGGCGCGGCGACGGTGATGGTCAACAGCGGGTCCGTGAACGGCGTGCCCGCCCACGCGTCCGGTGAACTCCTCACGAACCTCCTGCGCGGCGACCTCGGCTTTCGTGGCATCACGGTATCCGACTGGGAGGACGTCAGGAAACTCCAGACGGTCCACAAGGTCGCGCCCACGTACCGTGACGCCGTGCGAATGGCACTCGCAGCCGGGGTGGACGTCTCCATGGTCCCACATGACGCGGAAGGCTTCACGAGCGCCGTCCTCGACCTCGTAAAGAGCGGGGACCTGCCCGCCGGGCGTGTGGACGAGGCTGCCGCGCGTGTTCTTGCCCTCAAGTTCAGGCTCGGCCTGTTCGAGCAGCCCTTTGCGGATGCTCAGAAAGCCAGCGCGGCCGTCACGGCCGGCACCGACCTGGCCCTTCGTGCGGCCCGGCAGTCCATCACCCTGCTGGCAAGTGACGGCCGGACGCTGCCGCTCGGTGAGAGGGCCAGGCGCGTCCTCGTCGTCGGTGAGCGGGCGCGCGACCCGCGCTCGCAGCTGGGCGGCTGGACCATCGGCTGGCAGGGCCTGCCGAAGAACGAGGACACCCGCGCCATCACCATTCTCGACGGGATGAAGCAGGTGGTGCCGAAAGGCACACAGCTTCGGTACAGCGCAGGCGTGCCCGGTCAGCCCGACGCGGACGCACTGGTCGTCGTGGTTGGCGAACCCCCACACGCGGAAGGCGAGGCGGACAACCCCACGCTCGCCCTGCCCGCGGCGGACCTCGCGCTCCTGCGAGAAGCCACCGCAAGCGGCAAGCCCGTCGTGGCGGTGCTGCTGGCCGGGCGGCCCATCGTCATTCCCGATGATGTCCGAACGCGCCTTGCCGCGTTCGTGATGGCGTATCTGCCCGGCAGTGAAGGCGGGCGGGCCGTCGCGGACGTCCTGTACGGCAACACCAGCCCCAGCGGTCGCCTGCCGTTCACGTGGCCGATGGCCGCCGCGCACGTTCCCGCTCCGTACGACGAGCCGGGCCGGAGCGGCGCGCCGCTCTACGCCTTCGGGCACGGGCTGAGCTACACGACCTTCGCGTACCGTGACCTGCGGGCGACGCGTGACGCCGTGACGGTTACCGTCGCGAACACCGGGCGGGTGGCGGGGTCGCACAGTGTCCTCGCCTTCGCGCGGCCCCAGGGAAGCACGTCGCCCGCGCGTCTCGTCACGTTCGGGCGTGTCGTGCTGCAACCCGGCGAGTCCCGCGTTCTGACGCTCGCCCTGCCGCTCGGTCGTTTGCCCGCCCCGAACGTGAGCATCCACGTGGGTGACCTGCACGCCACCACCATCGATTGACACCCAAACCGCACCCTCAAACGCGGAGTGGACCCACATCACGACACCATCCAGTGGATGCGACCTGGAAAGGAATGGAACCGCATGACGCACACCGGTCCACAGTCCGCGCCCATCCCGCCGTTCCCGGCGGACTTCACGTGGGGCGTCGCGACCAGCGCGTACCAGATCGAAGGTGCCGCCTTCGAGGACGGCCGCGGCCCGAGCATCTGGGATACGTATTGCCGCACACCTGGCAAGGTCCTGGGAGGGGAGACGGGCGACGTCGCCTGCGACCACTACCACCGCTGGGCCGCAGACCTAGACCTGATTCAGAGTCTGAACCTGAACGCCTACCGCTTCTCGGTGGCCTGGCCGCGCGTCGTGCCTCAGGGGCGAGGGCCGGTCAACAAGGCGGGACTGGATTTCTACGACCGGCTGGTCGACGGGATTCTCGCTCGCGGAATGCAGCCCCACGTGACGCTGTACCACTGGGACCTGCCGCAGGCCCTGCAGGATCAGGGGGGATGGGCGAACCCCGACGTCCAGCACTGGTTTGCCGAGTACGCCCTGACCGTGTACGGGCGGCTGGGGGACCGCGTGGCCAGTTACGCCACCTTCAACGAGCCGTGGTGCACGGCGGAACTCGGGTACCATGTGGGCCGTCACGCGCCCGGAATCCAGGACCTGCGCACCTCGCTGCTCGCGTCGTATCACATTCAGCTCGCGCACGGCCGCGCCGTTCAGGCGCTCCGCGAGCAGAACACCACCGCGGAACTCGGCACGGTCCTCAACCTCTACCCGGTGGACGCGGCGAGTGACGATCCCGAGGACGAGGCGGCCGCCCGGCTGGCGGACGCGAAAATCAACCGCTGGTACCTCGATCCCGTCTTTCGCGGCGTCTTTCCCTCGCTGGCGGTCGAGCATTATGGCGCGGCCATGCCGGACGTGGATCTGGCTGCGCTCGCCGTGGCGCGGCAACCCCTGGATTTCCTGGGCGTGAACTACTACTTCCGGCAGTGGGTGAGCCGGGATGGTGTGAGCCGCGCCGGACCGCCCACGCCCGGCACGGAACGCACGGCCATGGGCTGGGAGGTGTACCCGGAAGGCCTGTACCGCCTCCTCACGGACCTGCACCGCGACTACCCGGTGAAGAAGTACTACATCACCGAGAACGGCGCGGCCTTCGACGATCAGATCGTTGGTGGTGAGGTGCGCGACGAGGCTCGCGTGCGTTACCTGCGCACTCACCTGAGCGAGCTGCGCCGGGCCATGCACGCGGGCGTGCCCGTCGCCGGGTACTTCGCGTGGAGCCTGATGGACAACTTCGAGTGGGCGTTCGGGTACAGCAAGCGCTTCGGAATCGTGCACGTGGATTACGACACGCAGCAGCGCACCCTCAAGGACAGCGCGAAATGGTACCGCGACTTCGTGACGGGGCGGCGCGCCGCCCGCCCGGTCGCTCGCTGACCCGCGCGAACGCCCCCTCGCACCGCCCGCGCCCCACGCCATCGCCTTTCCTGGAGGTTCTCATGCTGCTCGACCTGGCGCACGTCGCCCTGAAAGTTCACGATCTCCAGCAGTCCCTCGACTTCTACACGCGCCTCGGGCTGCGCGAAGCATTCCGCCTGCATCACGATGACGGTTCCCTGATGCTGGTGTACCTGCATGCCGGTGGGGACCGCTTCGTGGAACTCTTCCCTGGCGGTGAGGCGCCCGCTGGGAGTCCCCGGCAGGGGAGTTTCATGCACCTGTGCCTGCGCGTGGACGACCTGCACGCCACCGTGGAGACCCTCGAGCAGCAGGGTGTGCCTATTGACGTGCAGCCAAAAGTCGGGCTGGACCGCAACTGGCAGGCGTGGGTGACGGACCCGGATGGGAACGCCGTCGAACTGATGCAACTCGATGAAACGTCACCACAAAGGCGCGTCGCGCGGGGTGAAACGCCCCACGGGCCGCAGTGACGCCCGCGCTGACGCACAGAGGAGCTGAACTGATGAAATTACGAGTTGGCGTGGTCGGCGCCGGTAACATCAGCCCGATCTACCTGAACGCCCCCACGAAGTTCTCCACGCTGGAAGTCACCGCCATCAGTGACCTGGACCTCGACCGGGCACGCTCACGGGCCACGGAGTTCGGCGTGGCCCGCGCCGTGCCGCTGGATGAACTCCTCGCTGCGGACGACGTGGACGTGGTGCTGAACCTTACAGTGCCCGCCGCGCACGCGGACGTGACCCTCGCGGCGCTCGAGGCGGGCCGGCACGTGTACGTCGAGAAGCCCCTCGCCACCGACCTCGACGCGGGCCGCCGCGTGCTCGCGCTCGCAGCCGAGCGGTCCCTGAGGGTAGGATGCGCGCCCGACACCTTCCTCGGCGCGGGCCTGCAGACGGCGCGCAAGGCCCTGGATGACGGCCTGATCGGCGAGCCCGTCGCGGCGACGGCGTTCATGCTGAGTCATGGGCCGGAACGCTGGCACCCCAACCCGGACTTCTTCTACCAGCCGGGCGCGGGACCCCTGTTCGACATGGGACCGTACTACCTGACCGCGCTGGTGAACATGCTCGGTCCGGTGCGGCGCGCGACGTCCGCGACGCGAGCGTCGTTTCCCGAGAGGGTCGTCGGTGAGGACCCGTCCGGGCGGCGCATTCCGGTGACCACCCCCACGCACATCGCGAGCGTCCTGGAGTTCCAGGCGGGGCCGGTGGCGACGCTCGTGACGAGTTTCGACGTGTGGGGCAGCCAGACGCCGCGAATCGAAATCTACGGGACGGAAGGGACGCTGAGCCTGCCCGACCCGAACACCTTCGGCGGCCCGGTCATGGTGCGGAGGATGCTCACGGACGAGTGGCTGGAGTTGCCGCTGTCGCATCCGTTCCGCGAGAACAGCCGCGGAATCGGCCTGGCCGACATGGCAGTGGCCCTGCGGACGGGGCGTCCGCACCGCGCGGGCGGTGAGCTGGGCCTTCACGTGCTGGAAGTGATGCACGCGTGCCTGCACGCCTCGGATGTCGGGAGGCACGTGGAGATTCAGACTCGCCCGCCACGCCCGGATGCGCTGCCCGTCGCCGAGGGAGAGGAGGTTCTGGCATGAGTCATGAGCGCATTGCGTTGCAGCTGTACACCCTGCGTGATGAGGTCGCCGCGGATATGGTCGGCGTACTGCAGCACGTCGCGGGCATCGGGTACCGTGGCGTGGAATTCGCCGGGTTCGGGGGGGTGCCGGCGCGTGAGGTGCGCCTCGTGCTCGACAGTGAGGGGTTAAGTGCCGTCGCCTGCCACGTGAGCGCCGCAGCCATGCGTGAAGACTTCGAGCAGGCCGCGGCGGGCGTGCTGGAGGTCGGCGCGCCGTACATCGTGTGCCCGTGGATCGAACCGGGCCTCGTTCATGACGCGGCGGGCTGGTCGGCCTTCACGCGGGAACTCGAGCAGTGGGCGCGCGCGTGCGCGGAGCGTGGCCTGAAGTTCGCGTACCACAACCATGTCTTCGAATTCGAAGCTCAGCACGGCGGCCAGTACGCCTTCGATACGCTGTTTCAGGATGCGCCGGGCGTGCTGGTGGAACTGGACGCCGCGTGGGCGCATGCCGGGGGAGTCTCGCCCGTCGGGTACCTGCGCCGGTACGCGCAGCGTACGCCTCTCCTGCACGTCAAGGACGTCGCCCTCCGCGATGGGAAGTGGGTCACGGAGGAACTGGGTGAGGGCGAGGTGGACCTCACCGGGATGCTCGCTGCGGCGCGTGAAACGGGCGTCGAGTGGTTCATCGCCGAGCAGGACCACTGCCAGCGCGACCCTTTGGAGAGCGTCACCGCGAACTACGCATGGCTGCACCGCAGCATGCGCCAGCCAGAGCCAACCCCATAGCCGCGAATTGAGAGCACGGCTCAAAACCGTGAGCGGCAGATGCGAACTGCATCTACCGCTCACCTGTGCTGGTCAGGCCCTGCTGGGCTGGGCGGCAGCGACCACACGCGGCAGCCACAGCACATTTGTCACGAGCCGCGGGTACAGGCGGCTGCCCAGGTCACGCCCGTCGCTGGAATGCACCTGATCGGTCGGCCCGTGCGCGGCGGAACCGACCTGCTGCCAGCGGACGTGCGCCGCGTCGCACGCGGCGTCGCCTGGCACGCCGAACACATCCTCTGCGACGAACTGGCAGAGGAAGATTTTCGAGAGCCAGGTGTTGGAGCTGGTGCTCGACAGCTTCCACCCGCCCGACGTGGCGTCGAGGCACACGCCGGGCTGCAGGGCCGTCATAAGGTGCGTCCGGAGCGTGCGCACGAACGTGCCGTACGGGCCTTGTTCGTTCACGGCGTCCGCGAGTCCCAGCAGGTGCGGATACGCGAGTGCCTCGATGGCCGGGATGATGCATGCGTCACTGCCGCCCTCCAGCAGCGCGGGAATGTAGCCGCGCTGCTGGTCGAAGGCACTCGTGATGGTCTGCGCGGCGCGCCCGGCACGCTCTGCGGCCCGGCTGCCGTCCCGTCCGAGGGTAGTAAGGGCATGATCGAGGCACACGAAGGACGCCCAGGTCTTTACGGCGAGGTAGAGGTTTGCGCGCGCCTGCCCGAGGCTCGCGTCGAGACTGTCGTACGTGGTGATTTCCGCGCCGTTCTCGGTGCGGGCGCTGTCCGCGTCCATCACGCCGTCCCCGTCCACGTCCCGTGCGAGCAGGGAGTCCAGGCCCGCTTCGAGCTGCGGCGCCTGATCGCGCAGCCAGGAGCGGTCCGCGAGGAGCCCGTACGTGGTGGAGGTCAGCACCCAGTTGGTGAGTTCCTCGAAGGTCATGTGCGAGAAGCATCCGTCGAGGTTCTCCGTCTCGTAGGAGGACGTACCGGCGGGCGCAAAGACGTTCGCGACGCCCATGTCGTGTGTGAAGCTCAGGCCGCCGGGATGGCGCTCCCTGCGGTATTTCACCTCGTCGGTGAACGAGTATCGTTCGCTGAACAGATCAAGGACGTTCCCGGTCGTCCAGGGGTGGTATCGCAGTTCCCAGAACAGCTGATCGACGGTCAGGTCGAGGGTGTTGATCATGCGGTACTCGCCTTCGTTCACCACCCACAGGGGCCGTCCGTCCGGGCGTACGAGGAGTTGCGTGCTCGCCAGGTACCCGTGGGCGGCGTGCGCAAGCAGGAATTTCCGGTCGTCGCTCAGGCCGCTGGCCAGGAGTTCCGCGTCACGCTCCGCGGCCAGCTGCTGGTAATGACCGGCGTTCTGGAGAGCGAAGGTGAGGGCTTCTTCGAGTTTGCCGAAGTACCTGGTGTAGTAGAAGCTGGTGTCCAGGCCGCTGGTGACGCTGCCGGCCTGGTAGGTGCCGAGGGCAAGCACGAGCCGCCCGGTCTGCCCGGCGGGCACGGTGAGCATCACGCCGCCGGTATTGCCGAGGCGACGAACGCGGGGCCGGCGCTCGCCGAAGGTCGCGCCGATCACGTCGAAGTCCTGCACTTCCTCCACGCCCTCGCCGGGGAGCGCGGCGATGGCCCACTCACGGCCGGCAGCGATGCCCAGCAGCTGGCCGCCCGTGGCGTCGGACAGGGGGCGGTTGACACCCTCGATGGCGAAGAGCACCTCCGCGTCCTCGTCGCTGTCGCGGTTGTCGAGTTCGAGCTCCGCCAGGATGGCCGGACACACGGCGAGTTTCATGGCGTCGTCGTTCACGCCGGGCGGGGCGACGTCACCGAAGGGGCTGAGCAGACGCAACTGGAAGGGGCCGTGACGCCACTCGTCCGTGGCCCAGCGCAGTTGCCGCTGGAGTTCCTCCTCGGGCACCATCTGAACAGCGGGGGCTGCGCGCTGCTGTCCGTCCGCGTCCGCTTGGTACGCGAGTTCGCCCATGCCGAGGGGCGCGCTGAGGAACGGCAGGACCCGTACTGGTTGGCTTTTCGTGCGGTACGCGACGTAGACGCTTCGATTCGGGGAATGAACGTCCGAGAGGGCAAATCCGCCGCCCTTTCCAGTTGCACCGAGGACGAACGAGGCGTACGCGCCCCAGGGGGCGTGGTGGCTGAGATACGTGTCTGGCATGGTGATCCTTTTGGAGGTGTTCGCGTGACGTGCGGTGTGGAGGATGGCGGCGTGTTTTTCTGGCAGGGGCTGGTAAACCGGAGGTTCTGGGATGCCGCTCTCGAAAGACTCTGGAACAGAGCCGATGTTACGAGTGGACGTTAACGCTAACTCAACTGGTGCGGTTATGCTAATTGCAGTTGAAAGGCCCTGTCAAACGACGCTTCCCCGACACCACGAGGGATCCGACGTAACCCGTCACCTGCACAGCCCGCTAGTTCCACGCTGAGGCTCGAACCTCAAAGGGAAGTGACGACATGGCCTGACACGCTGAGGAAATGGAGCATCCGTGAGTGACCACGAACCGACGCTGAACGATATTGCCCGCCTGTGCGGGGTTTCGGCCATGACCGTTTCCCGCGTCCTGAACGACCGGCCGGGCGTTGGTCAGGACACTCGCGAGCGCGTTCTCGAAGCCATCCGGACTGCGGGTTACGTTCCGAATCTCGGAGCGCGCGGACTCGCCCGCAGCCGCACGCAGGTGCTGGGGATGGTGGTCCCGGACCTCAGCACCCAGTACATCGCTGAGATTGTCCGTGGCGCGGGTGAAGCGGCCGCCCGGCACGAGTACGATCTGGTGCTGTACACCAGCACCCACGGTGCCAGAGCTTTCGAGCGAATCAACGCCCTTACCCGCGGCGTCACTGACGGGCTGCTCATCGTGCTTCCCCCGGCGTCGCAGGAGTTCCCGGCGTTCCTCCAGAGAACGGGGCAGCGCTGCGTTGTCATCGACCATCGCGGTGAAGCACGCGATGTACCGGCGGTCACTGCGGACAATTATTCCGGCGCGCGTGAGGCGGTGGATCACCTCGTCAGCCTGGGGCACCGGCGCATCGGCTTCATTACCGGCCGCATGGACACGCACGCCAGCCTCGAGCGCCTGCGCGGCTACCGCGAGGGGCTGCTCGTTCACGGTCTCGGAGTGGACGAAACGCTTGTGTGCGGTGGGGATTTCCTGCAGCCAGGGGGATTTCAGGCGGCCAGAGCGCTTCTGGAACTTCCCGTGGCGCCGACGGCCATCTTCGCGTCGAACGACGTGATGGCGTTCGGCGCGATGGAGGCAGTCAAGGACGCCGGGCTGCGCGTGCCAGTGGACGTTTCGGTGATCGGGTTCGATGACATTCCCATGGCGTCTCAGGTTCACCCGTCGCTGACCACCGTGCGCCAGCCCCTGTACGAGATGGGCGCTGCCGCCGCGAATTTGCTGATCACGCTGCTGGCGGGAATCGCTCCGTCCGTAAATCGCCTGGAACTGGGAACCCAGGTGGTCGTTCGCCGTTCCACCGCACCTCCACGGCAGCCTGTTGATCTCCCATAGTTTGTTCAGCCTCTTACCGAAGGGCTGGCAGCCTGCCGGACCCGCGCGTCTGAAAGCGCTACCCCATTCCTGCGCCTGAAGGCTTTTTGGGAAGACGCTTGACGTCAGCGCGTGGACCTTTTAGGCTGACTTTGTTAAATCCTCTAACGATCACTGCGTGGCCCAGGCAGCACACTCACCAGCTGAAAGGCTGAAGGCGTAACCGTATGGCGACAACGTTCAAAGAGTACAGGGCCGGGGACCTCGGCTTCCTCAAGCAACTCAACCGGGCCGCTGTGATCGACGTGATCCGCCACGAACCCGGCGTGTCGCGCTCCGAAATCGCCGCTCGCGCCGGCCTGACCAAACCCACCGTCAGCGCCGTCGTGCAGGAACTCCTCGACCACGGCTGGCTCGCCGAGGGTGAACTGCAGCAGGGGGGTGGCGGACGGCCCGGCCGCGCCCTGCACCTCAACGAACACACCCACGCCCTCATCGGCGCGGAAGTCGGCGTCCACGGACTGCGCGCCGTCGCCTGCACCCTCAACGGCACCATCATCCACGCGCTGAGTTCCACGTCGGCTCCCGGCACCCCCGCCGCGACCAGCGAGCAACTTGCGAACCTCATCACGCAACTCCTGCGCGCCCCGCAAGTCACTGGCCGCTCGCTGCTCGGACTGGGCGTGGCCGTTCCCGGGCCCGTCGCGTTCACGGAAGCGCGTGTGCTCTCCGCCCCGAACTTGGGATGGCGGGACGTGCCCTTCCTCGACCTCCTCCGTCCTCACCTTCACGACCTCGACGGCCCGTGGCTCCTCGAGAACGAAGCAAAAGCCGCGGCATTCGGTGAATTCTTCTTCCACAAGTACAACGCGCCCGACTCCCTTGCCTACATCAGCCTCGGCACCGGCATCGGCAGCGGCTTCATTCAGAGTGGCAGCCCACCCAGCATTCTGCGCGGCGCGCACGGCCTCGCCAGCGAGATCGGACACACCGTCCTGCAGCCTGGCGGGCCGTACTGCCACTGCGGGAATCGCGGCTGCGCCGAAACCCTCACCAGCAGCTGGTCCATCCGCGCGGCCCTGAACATTTCTGAAGACCTTCCCCTCGCGGACGCACTCGTCCCCCGACTCAACGAACCGGCCGTGCATCTTACCCTCAAGCGCGCCGGCGAAGCGCTCGGCATGCTGCTCCTCAACGTCCACCACACCTTCAACCCCGCCAAGATCGTCATCGGCGGGTCCCTCACGCGCCTCGGCGAACCGCTGCTGCAACCCGCCCTGGACTACTTCGGCACCCACCACAACCGCCTGCTGAGCGCGCAGCGGGAAGTGCCCATCCGCGTCATCCCCGACAGCCTCTTTCTTCCCGCCCGGGGTGCCGCCGCGCAAGTCCTCGCGAACGTGGTACACACCACAGGAGCCATCCAATGACGAACCCCGTGACCCTCGGACTCGACTTGGGCACCAGCGGCCTGAAAGTCGTCGCGCTCGACGCGTCGGGCACAGTCGTGGCGGAAGAAACGCGCCACTACCCGCTCCTGACGCCACAACCCGGCTGGACGGAACAGCGTCCGGACGACTGGTTGGACGCCATGAGCGGAGCCCTCCAGGCGCTCAGCGCCACCCTCACCGCTCAGGGCGCACGGCCCGTGGCCCTGGGACTCAGCGGCCAGATGCACGGTCTGGTTCCGCTGGACGCGCACGGCGAGCCCCTGCGGCCCGCGCCCCTCTGGAATGACCAGCGCACCGCCGCGCAGGTGAGCGACATCGAGCAGCGCATTCCCCGCGCCGAACTGGTCGCCCGCACGGGTAACCGCGCCGTCACGGGCTTTCAGCTGCCGAAGCTCCTGTGGCTGCGTGACGCTGAACCAGACGTGTTCGCGCGCACCCGCCACGCCCTCCTTCCCAAGGACTACCTGGGGTACGTCCTCACGGGTGAACTCGCCACCGAACCGTCGGACGCGTCCGGCGTGGGCGCCCTGAACCTCATGCGAAATGACTGGGACGCAGACATCCTCGGTGAGCTCGGCATCGATCCGGCAATCTTCCCCGCGGTTCGCGCGTCCACGGACGTCACCGGTCGGGTCACTTCTGAGTGGGCGGCCCGCACCGGCCTGCCCGAGGGACTACCGGTCGTGGCTGGCGGCGGAGACAACGCCGCCGCGGGCATTGCCCTGGGTCTGACCAGCGCCCGGCCGGACGTGGGCAGCCTGAGCCTGGGCACGTCGGGCGTGATCTTCGCGCCGCTCACGCAGCCCACGCCCGACCCGGAGGGCCGCGTGCACCTGTTCGCTCACGCCGACGGCGGGTATCACCTGCTTGGCGTGACCCTCGCCTGCGCGGGCGCCCTTCAGTGGCTGCACGACAAGCTCGCGCCCGACACCAGCATCGACGCGCTCGTCGATGAAGCCGCGACCGTCCCACCGGGGGCGCAGGGCGTGACGTTCCTTCCGTACCTCGCGGGCGAACGCAGCCCGCTCATGAACCCGGACGCGCGCGGCGCGTTCACGGGCCTGTCCCTCGCGCATGGCCGCGCCCACCTGGTCCGCGCCGTGCTGGAAGGCACCGCCGGGGCGCTCGCCGACGCGTTCGACGTCATCCGACCGCTCGCGCCACTTCGCACCCTGCTGTCCACGGGCGGCGGGGCGCGTAGCGACCTGTGGCTCGGGCTGGTCAGCGGCGCCCTGAACGTACCCGTCCAGCCGACGCGCGCGCGGCCCGGAGCGGCGAACGGTGCCGCGATTCTGGCCATGCCCGCCGCCGGGCTCCACCCGGACCTGCAAACGGCCATGCAGGCCACCCGACCCGACGTTCAGGAGCCCGTGCAAACGCAGGAGATGCACGGTGCGCTTCGCGCGTACGAGCACGCCCGCGCCACCCTGTACCCCACTCCCGCCACCAGCCAGGACCCGAACGGTCCACAAGACAAGGAGAACACCCATGCCTGATTTCACGCCCACACCCGCTGACAAGTTCACGTTCGGTCTCTGGACGGTCGGGAACACTGGCCGCGACCCCTTTGGCGAATCCACCCGGAACGCGCTCACCGCGCCGTACATCGTTCAGAAGCTCGCGGAGCTCGGCGCGTATGGTGTGAACCTCCACGACAACGACCTCGTTCCCATCGACGCGACCCCCAGCGAAAGGGACCGCATCGTCACGGAGTTCAAGCAGGCCCTCAGTGACCACGGCCTGGTCGTACCTATGGCCACCACCAACCTCTTTACCGACCCCGCCTTCAAGGACGGGGCGTTCACCAGCGCCGACGCGCGCGTCCGCGCGTTCGCGCTGCAGAAGACCATGCACAGCATGGACCTCGGCGCGGAACTCGGCGCGAAAACCTACGTCTTCTGGGGTGGCCGCGAGGGCACGGAAGTCGACGCGAGCGGAAAGCTCCTCGACGCCCTCCAGTGGTACCGTGAGGGCCTGAACTACCTCGCCGAGTACAGCGAGCACCAGGGGTACGGGTACCGCTTCGCGCTGGAACCCAAACCCAACGAACCGCGTGGCGACATCTTCCTGCCCACGGTCGGCAGCGCGCTCGGCTTCATTCACACGCTCGACCGGCCTGAGCTGTTCGGCGTGAACCCCGAGTTCGCACACGAGACCATGGCGGGCCTGAACTTCGTTCACGCGGTCGCGCAGGCCATCGACGCAGGCAAGCTCTACCACATCGACCTGAACGACCAGAAGATGAGCCGCTTCGACCAGGACCTGCGTTTCGGCGCGGAGAACCTCAAGAGCGCGTTCTTCCTGGTGAAACTGCTGGAGGACAGCGGATACGACGGTCCCCGTCACTTCGATGCGCACGCGCTGCGCACCGAAGATGAAGCCGGAGTGTGGGCGTTTGCGCGCGGGTGCATGCGCACGTACCTGATGCTGCGGGAGAAGGCCCGCCAGTGGAGCGAGGACGCGGAAATCCAGGCGGCGCTCGCCGCGTACCGTGTCGAGGACGAGGAACTCGCGCAGCTCACCGCCTTCAGCCAGGAGAACGCGCAGGCCCTCAAGAACCGCACCTTCGATCGTCAGGCGCTCGGTCGTCGCGGGCCGGGCCTCGAGCAGCTCGATCAGCTCACCGTCGAACTTCTCCTCGGGCTGCGCGGCAACCCGTAACCGCTTATTCCGCGTGCCCCGCACGCTCTGAGCGAGCGCTAGAAAGCCTTGTGGGCGTGGAGCAGCCGGAATGGCTGCTCCACGTTTTTTTGGTGCCATCTGATCGACGTTCTCCCGCCAGAGCCCGGTTGTTCGCCAGTTCTCGGCCTGCGCTTACGACGGGGCAGGAGTGAACCCTGGGAGTTCCGAGCGCAGCACCGGATGAACCGTCCGGGCACACAGATGCCGGGTCAGCTCACCCAGGACTTCACGCCGCAGGTTCAAACCGGTCAAATCTTCAGGTCGCCCTGTGGGGTGACGTTCAGCTCCTGCGCCAGCTCGCGTGAGGCCTGCTGGCGTTCGCGGTCCAGGTAGGTCTGGGCCTGCGTGACCTCCCGGTCAAGGACCTGCATCGTCTCGCGGAACCGGTCCAGTGCCTGGGACCGGTAGGCACTGATGGAGTCCAGGGCGCTGTACACGTCACGGAAGGCCGCCTGGATGATCTGCGGGTCCACTGTTGCGCTGCCCGCCTGACGCTGAATCTCCGTGCTCTGCTGCTTGAGCAGACTGGCGGTCGAGCCGATCATCTTGCCGGTGGTGTCGTTCAGGGCCGTGACCTGTCCCAGCACGGCCTGCTGGGTGCCCAGGGCCTGCGAGACCATCAGGGCAGTTTTCAGGGCACTGACCGTGGTGGTCGTGGCCCGGTCCACACCCTTGATCAGCTCCAAGTTGTTGCGCCGCACCAGATCCAGTGCCAGGTACCCCTGGATGCTGACGGCCAGCTGCGTCAGCAGGTCGGTCACGCGCTGGCGTACGGCGAACAGCAGTTCCTCGCTGACCATGCGGGCCTTCTCCGGATCGGTGGTCTGCAGTTCGGCAAGCCGCTCGGTGAGGGCCTGGTCCACCGCCTTGCCGACATGGGCGTACTGCCGCAGTTTCTGCATGGTGTCCCACAGGTGCACCTTCTCGGTCTCGATGGTCGCGTTGTCGCGCCGCAGCTCGTCCTGACCCCGGTAGAGCGCTTCCAGAATGCCGTTCAGATGGCTCTGGGCGCTCTGGTAGCGGTCCAGATGATTCTGCACCTTTTTGGCTCCGGGCAGCATGCCGAACAGCCGCCGCGGCGTCGGCGTGCGGCTGGGATCCAGGTCTTCCACCGTGCGGCGCAGATCCGTCAGGCCGCGCAGGATATCACTGCCCTCAGCCAGGGCACCCGTGCGGGTGGCGCGCAGGGGCCGTTCCAGCATGCGGTTGCTGCTCTGGGCCGCCGCGCGCTGCTCGGGCATGCCCAGTTCATGCACGGCTGTGAGCTTGCGCTTGAATTCCGGGGTGTGCGCGCCGGCCCTCAGGACATCCTGGGCAAAAGCGCGGGCCATCTCGTCCAGGCGGGTGCGGTCCTCAGGGGACAGTGGCACCATTTCCGGAGCTTCCTGGGCCTGCACAGGCGTCACGGCCTCCGGCGCCTTAAGCAGGGATTCGGGCGGGGTCAGTGGGGCGCGCTCATCGCTCATGTCTCCTATTACGCTCCCGCCTCATGAAGGGTTGCATCCGGCAAAAGGCGGAGGATACTCGGATGGGGCGCCCTCCTCTTGATCTAACGCTGCTCAGGCCACTGAAAGTTGCTCGGTGAGCACCTGCGCTGCGCTGCGCCCGGCATTGACGCAGTCGGGCAGGCCCACACCGGTGTAACTCGCTCCGGCAACCTGGATGTGCGCAGGCAAAGCGGCGCGAATCCGCTCAAGGTGATCGAGGTGTCCGACCTGATACGCCGGGTTCCTGCCACGCCAGTCGGCACAGATGTGCCACAGAGGCTCCCCGTGGGCACCGAACAGCCGTTCTACCTCGCGCCGGGCTTCCTCCAGGGCAAACCCGGGGTCCAGGTCCTTGAAGAACACCCGCAGCAGCACATGGCCTTCGGGCGCACGCCCATGCAGTTTGGCCGAGTGAACGGTCACGGCTTTGAGGTGGATACCCTCGGAGGCGTCGACCTGCAGGCCGTGAAGGTGCATGTCTCCCGGGAACTGGTCGGCGCGGTAGGCCAGCACCACGGCCACCGACCCGTTGGCCTTGAGTTCACCGATCAGCGCTGCTGCCCGCCCAAAATTCTGGCTGAACATCGGCGCCGCGGACCACGACGGCGTGGTGACGATCACGCCGCTTCCGCGCAGGTGCTGGCCACCTTTAAGGACGACGCCGTCCGCCTGCACCTGCTGAACCTGAGTATTCAGGCGCACCTCCCCGGTCAGCCGGGCAGCTATGGCCTGTGCCAGGGCGTCCATACCGCCGCGGAACGAAGCGAACACCGGCCCCGGTGCACGTACGGTGGCGCGGCTGCCGCGAATCACGCTGCCATATTTCTGTTCCAGTGCCAGAAACTGCGGGAAAGCCGCTTTCATGCTCAGCTCAAACGGGTTGGCGACATAGATGCCAGCAGCCAGAGGCACGATGAAATTCAGCGCCTCTTCTCCAAAGCGCCGCGTAATGAAGGCGGCCAGCGACTCGTCCTCGTCACCGGGGGCCTTCGGCGGGACGTTGACCTCATCCAGAAAGCGCCGCGCACCTTCGGGAGACAGCACGCCGCTGTCCAGGAACGACTGGTCATCCAGCGGCACGAACATCTTCATGTTCTGCGGGAAGTCCAGCAACCGGCCGCCCTTCAGGAAGTACAGCCGCTTGGTGTCATCCCGTGGATGGATGATGTCCGGCTCCAGTCCAACTTCCCGGGCCAGCTGCGCGGCGTAGGGTTTGCCGAGAATAAAGGCGTCGGCGGCGTGCTCCACCAGAAAGCCGTCGTCGGTATGCTCAGTCTGCACCTTGCCGCCCAGGCGGTCACCGGCTTCCAGCAGCACGTAGGGAAGACCCCGCTGCTGCAGTTCCCAGGCGGCGCTCAGGCCCGTGATGCCCCCGCCCACGACAATGACCGGAAGCGCCCCGGAGCTCACAGCGAGGCGACCTTCCGTTCAATCACGCTGGCCAGCGTGCCGATAAACAGCGGGTCGGTATTCAGGGCCGGCGGGCGGACCAGGGTCATGCCCAGCTCGTGGGCCACTTCCTGCGCCGCAATATCTATGTCAAACAGGATCTCCACGTGGTCGGATACAAAGCCCACCGGAACGCTGACGACCCTGCTCACGCCCTTCTCGGCCAGCGCACGGAGGTGCTCGTCGAGTTGCGGGCCCAGCCAGGGCTCCGGGCTGCGGCCCGCCGACTGGAAGCTCCAGCTCCACTGCTCCTCGCTCAGACCGGCCTGCTGGGTCACCAGCCGGGCAGACTCGAGCAGCTGGTCGGCGTAAGGGTCACCTTCCCGGGTGATGCGCACCGGCAGGCTGTGGGCGCTGAGCACCACGTGCACCTCATCCTGCTCGGACTGGGGAAAGCTCTGGATACCTTCGCGAACGCGCTGCGCCAGGGCCGTGATGTACCCGGGCTCGGTATGGTACTGGTTGACGAATTCGAAGTCGATGTGGCCGTGGTGCATCTCCAGGCCCGCCTTGATCTTCTTCTGGTACTTTGCCACGCTCATGCTGGAAAAGTGCGGGGCCAGCACAATCGCCACGGCTTTCCGGATACCGTCGTCCAGCATCTGACGCACCGTGTCCTCAATCCATGGTGTCCAGTGACGCATGCCGATATAGGCCTTCAGGGGACGGTCCGTGGCAGCGAGGGCCTGCATGGTCGCGTCCACCTGGGCGCGCGTAAATTCGGGTAGGGGGCTCCTGCCGCCAATCTGGCGGTAGTTGTTGGTGATCTCTTCCAGAACGGTGTCGGGCGTCACACGTCCGGCACGGATATCTGCGAGGTAGCCGGGCATGTCAGCAAGCGTTTCGGGTCCGCCGTAGGCCATGAACAGGATGCCGACCGTATCGGGCGAAACCGTGGAGGTGGGGGTGGTCATCGGTTCTCCTTGCAGCTCAGCGCTGGGACTGCTCGTGAACGTAGTCGGTCAGCCGGTGCACCATCGCCTGAGACGTTTCGGGCAGAATGCCGTGTCCGACGTTGAAGACATGCCCCGGACGCCCGGCAGCTTCTCCCAGAATGCGGTCGGTCTGGTGTCTGAGTTCACGCCAGGGCGCCTGCAGCAGCAGCGGATCGAGGTTGCCCTGAATGCCCTGCCCCGGTTCCAGCAGATCCCAGGCCTGATTCAGGGGCAATCTCCAGTCGGCTCCCACGATGTTGGTGCCCAGCGAGGCCATGTCCGGCAGCAGATGGGTGGTTCCGGTTCCGAAATAGATCACCGGGACGCCCAGCTTCTTCACGCGCTCGATCAGGCGGCTGGTGGCCGGCTTCACGAAGGTCCGGTAGTCGTAGATGCTCAGGGCGCCGACCCACGAATCGAAGATCTGCACGGCGCTTGCCCCGGCCTTGACCTGTTCGGTCAGGTAGTCGGCCAGGATCGCCTCGAACTTGCCCATCAGGCGCTCCCAGGCGGCGGGCTCGGCGTACATGAAGCGCTTGGTGCGCTCGTAATTGCGCGAGCCCTTGCCTTCGATGGCGTAGCTGGCCAGCGTGAACGGTGCACCCACAAAACCGATCAGCGGTATGCCACGGGCGTTGAGCTCCGGGACCAGCAGGCGGATGCTCTCGGCGGTGTAGGGCATCGTTTCGGCAGTGGAAGGCACGCCCAGGCGGTCGACGTCTGCCGTGGTGCTCACCGGGTTGGCAATCTGCGGGCCTACGCCACCTACAAAGTCCAGATCGAGGCCCATGGTCGGCAGCGGCGTCAGGATGTCGTTGAACAGGATGGCGGCGTCCAGCGGCATCGCCTTGATAGGCTGCAGGGTAATCTCGGCGGCCAGCTCAGGGGTGCGGATGCAGTCCAGCATGGAACGCCCGGCGCGCAGCGCGCGGTACTCAGGCATATAGCGCCCGGCCTGGCGCATAAACCATACCGGCGTATGCGAGGCGGGTTCGCCGCGCAGGGCCTTCAGGAAGGCAGAGTCGTGGACGGCGGGATTGGAGGGACGTTCGGTGGCAGGGCGGGGGGATGGGGATTGGGTCACGGCAACTCCTGGGTAAAGAAACAAAAAATCGCTCTTCTGTTACCCTAACGCGTGACCCCACACCTGAAAGTCCCGTACCGAACGGTAAGAAAGGTGTACCAGAGTCACGCTGGCAAGCCAAAAACCGCCCGGCAACGCGGGCGGCAAGAGGGTGTGGGTTGCCTTAGCGGACAGTGACTTTCAGTTCCTGCGCACGAATCAGGACCGGACCGTCAAATACAGCGCGGATGGTATAGGTTCCCGGACGCACAGGCTGACCCTGGGCATTCTTGCCTTCCCAGCGGATTTTCTGCACCTCGCGCGTCTGGCCGGGCGCCACGTTGGTCATGATGATCTGCATGGTGCAGACCGTGTCTTTGGGATCAGGGCGCACGACCTCGCCAGCAGCATTCAGCACCTCGAAGCGCACATCGCAGGCCCCATGCTGCAGGTTGATGGCCTGTGTCCCCGTGTTGGTCAGGTTGAACGACCAGGTGTTGGCCTCTCCGGCACGGACGCTGGCCGGTCCGGTCAGGACAGCACGGTGAGGCAGGCTCAGAGGCCGGGCGCGCGCCGGAAGCGTCGTGACACCTGGCCGCACAGGTGTGGTAGCAGCTGGAGGAGTCACCGGAGCAACAGGAGTTGTGGGCGCCTGGGTAGAGGGTGTCTGTGCGACCGGTGCCTGGGTGACTGGCGTCTGGGTCATGGGCGTCTGAGTCACGGTTCCGGTGCTTCCATTTCCGGTGGTGGTCCCCGTCGCGGAAGTTGTAAAGGTCACAATTCCAGCGGGCAGGTTCGCCGTGCGCAGCCGCTTGAGCAGTTCCAGGCGGTCAACCGCATTGAGACCCGTCACCACGACGCGGCCCTGCTGTTCGTCGATCCTGCTTGTCTGAACGGTGTTCAGACCCTGCAGTAGGGGCTGGACGGCCTGGAGCTGTGAAAGGCGGAAGCCCGAAGGAAAAAGCCGGTCCGTGGTCGTGGGTGCGGCCGCACCGGGAGGCAGGGCCGGAATACCGGTCTGCGCCGAGCCCAGGCCCGCTGCCAGGAGGGCGGCTGTCAGGAACAGTCGTTTGGTCATACCTCCAGCCTGAGGCGCGGCAGCTGACGACGGGTGAGGACAGTTAAAGTCAGGGTCATACAGGTACACGGCCAGATCAGGGTTTGATCAGACGGGCCGTAATGATTACGTCAGACTGATTTATACTTAATAAGTTTGGGGGGGCATAGCAGATTAAACCTTGCGTAAGTGCATTACAGCAGCTCAGCAGAGACAATCATCGCCACAAGTGTGCGAGCAGCTGGTGCATTTGGAACCAAACATAACATGGGAGGCTGAGAAATTCGTCCTTTAACCAGGTCACCTGGGACGAGCGGAGCCAGTGGTGATACCGCCCCAAGTAAGGAGAGCTTCATGCGTCGGGACGTTTATTCTCACCACAATCCATTTTCCTCTGAGTTTCAGGAAATGCCCCTCCAGACTACTCAGATCCTCGTGGGCCACCAGCATGAACGCTGCGGCCGGGGGCGGCGATGATTGTCGTGCTGACCGTGGTGATCGTCCTGCTGCTGATCAAGGCCATCCTGACCGTAGTACTGGCCGTTGCGCACCGGCGCCGGGCCCAGCGGCAGTGGGCGGAATTGCCCGCTACGCCGCTGGGCGTTACGGTGATGATCGCAGCCTACAACGAAGAGGTGGGCATCACCGGCACCCTGACTTCAGTGCTGTCCGAGGCTCTGGATGAGCTGCAGGTGCTGGTCGTCGACGACGGATCGAGCGACGGTACCGCTGCAGCTGTCGAGCGCACTGCCCAGCTTGACCCCCGGGTTCAGCTGATCCGGCAGGACAACACCGGGAAGGCCGGAGCGCTCAATCACGCCCTGCAGTACGTGCGCTATCCGGTGGCCGTCAGCGTGGACGCCGACTCGGCCATCGCCCCGGGCACCCTGGCTGCCCTGGCCCGCCACTTCCACGACCCCCGGGTAGGTGCGGTGGCTGGTGACGTACGCGTGGCCGGTGACGCCAAGCTGATTACCCACGTTCAGGACATGGAGTACACCGTCGGGCAGCATATGGAAAAGCGCGCGCAGTGCATGCTGGGCACCGTGTCGGTGGTGCCGGGAGCTGCCGGGGCCTTCCGTACTGAACTGCTGAGGGAACTCGGTGGCTACAGCCGCGACACCCTCACGGAAGACATGGATCTGACCATCGCCATCGCCGCCGCCGGTTACGAGGTGCGCTTCGAGCCCCGGGCCCTGAGCTTCACCGAGCCGCCCCAGGCGCTGAAGCATCTGTGGCGTCAGCGGATGCGCTGGATGTACGGCACCTTCCAGACGATGATCAAATACCGTCATCTGATGTTCAACCCCCGCGCCGGGAAGGTAGGTCTGCTGACGCTGCCCTACATGCTGCTCTACGGACTGGTGCTGGGCGGTGTGGGTCCGCTGATCGATATCGCTGCCGTTTCGATTCTGGTGCAGTACTCCACTTTCGACGCCGTGTGGCCCATCATTGCGCACGTTCTGGTGGACTTTGTGATCGTAGGTGCGGCCCTGGCGCTTGGTGGAGCTTCGTGGCGCATGCTGATCTACACGCCAACCCAGCGCTTCTTCCTGCGGCCTTTCGTCGCTATCGTAGTGATGATGACCTGCTGGACCTTCCTTCGCCGCCGCAACGTACACTGGAACAAACTGCCCCGGGTAGGCCTGAATATGGCCATGACCAACCCGGCCGCTAGGACCCCGGCAATGTCTCCTGCCGCTGCCATAGCTCCAGCCACCCTTCCGCTGCCTATGCCCGTCGGGACCGGCCCCGAGGAGCGCGCATCTTGATCGGGAGACTGAGTTGAGGTGGACACGAATGTGCGCCGCGATGGGAGTCTGGGCCCTGGTTGGCACAGCGCAAGCGGCCTCCTGCGGAATGTTCGGCCTGACGGTGAATTCGCCGTCCGTTCTGGGCGCTGTGGAGCAGAAGGTAGGCTGCACCTTCACCTCCACCCGCTGGTTCGTTGACTGGAAACGGCCATTTCCAGGGCAGGCCGCGCTCCAGTTCTTCAAGACGCCGGGCCGGCAGCTTGAGCTGTCCTGGCAGCCACGCATCCGGCTGGGGGAAAACAAATACAAGGGCGTGACCTACCGCGCTATTGCGGCTGGCGAGCACGACGCTTATATCCGGGGGTTCGCCCGCAGTATCCGGACCACCGGCCGCACCATCCCGATCACGTTTGCCCCGGAGATGAATGGCGACTGGGGCGCGTACCAGCTGAGTGCCAGGAACACTCCACAGGACTTCAAGCGGGCCTGGCTGCGTCTGCACCGCATTTTCCGCGAGGAAAAGGCCAACGTCCGGTGGGTCTGGAGCCCCAACATCATCTATCCCACCATGCGGTCGAACTACCGCGCGCTGTACCCGGGTGACGCGTATGTCGACGAGGTCGGTCTGGACGGGTACAACTGGGGCACGACCAATCCCTGGAACCGCTGGAAGACGTTTGCCCAGACCTTTGACCAGTCCTACCGCGCAGTCAAGAAGATCACGAACAAGCCTATGCAGCTTGGCGAGCTGTCCAGCGTGGAGAAGGGTGGAAACAAGGCGGCCTGGATCCGCAATATGTGTCAGGTGCTGCCCAGTTACCCTCAGGTCCGCAAGGTGTTCTGGTTTCATGTGGTAGACCGGAACGTGGACTGGCGTCTGACCACCAGCCAGGCAGCCCTGGACGCCTTTAAGGCCTGTATCCGTAAACAATCCTGAGATAGAAAGATCGTACTGACCGCCGTGACAGGCGGTCTTTTTTTATGTCTGGTTCTGGTTGTTCCTGGGTCCGTCCCAGCTCACTGAAGCTAACCACACCCCTTCACGGGGGGGTGCTGGGCCGGGAGTGATATTTTTGATGCGTTAATCTTGCGACAAAGAGGGAAGCCCGCAGAAGCAGCTTTTCCACCGATAACGGCAAACCCGCTGCGAAGCGGGGACGCAAAGTCACGGGACCCATGAGGTCAGCCGGACCACCGAAAGGAGAAGCGTGATGAAGTGGGCGAATAGGGTCAAATTGGCAGGCTGTGCTTTGATGCTGACACTCGTGACGGGAGCGCAGACCCAGTCGAACGCCCCTACACGCTGGACCGAGAACTTTGATCGCCTGGATACCTCCACCTGGGGCGTGTCCACCTGGAACGGCTTCTGGCAGAACGATCAGGTCAAGGGCGCTTTTCAGAAGCAGAACGTCTATACCGATGGCCGCGGTCACCTCGTTCTGATGCTGGACGTCAAGGCCTGCCCCCAGGGTCTGTGTGCCCAGGCGGCTGAGGTCCAGACCCACCGCCGGTTCGGGTTCGGTCGCTACAGCGTGCGGATGCGCGCTGCCAGCCACACTCCCGAGGCCCGTACGCCCGGACGCGCACGCCCCGGTAATATCAGCGGTGCCTTCAGCTTCTTCAACAACAGCGCCACCGAAATCGACGTGGAGATCGAGGGTCACCGCACCAGTTTCATGAACGCGGCGGCCTGGACCAGCCTGAAGACCAAGACCGCCGCCCTGGTGCCCTCGCCCCAGCGTACCGATCTGGCGCGTGATTTCCACACCTACACCTGGGACTGGCAGCCTCACCGCCTGGCCTTCAGCATTGACGGCGTGAAGGTTTGGGAGACCCGCCAGCACGTGCCCCAGCAGCCCGGGCACCTGATGCTCAATGTCTGGCCCACCATGGACCCCAACTGGGGCGGTCAGGTCAAACCCGGCCGGGTCTACATGCTGGTGGATTCGGTCAGCTTTCAGCCGCTCTGAAGGCCTCTCGGCGGCTCCCCGACATTCCGTTCTGCTCCGGAGACTTCTCTTCCCCCGCCCGCCAGGGTCGGGGATTCTTTCTGTTCGTGCCGAGACAGCAGGAAAGGTGTACAGGACATCTGCCATGGTTCCGCACCCACTGACCCCATAGTTTGAATGTGACATTCGTTACGGAGGGAGTTATGGTTCAGTACAAGTCTCGTGTGGTCCGTCTTCGGCAGGGTGATCTCGAGGTGCACGAGGCTGGGGAAGGAACTCCGCTGGTATTGCTGCATGGAGCTTTTACGGACCACACCATCTGGAACGACCTGGTGACGCGGATGGTAGTACTGGGTTACCGCTGTGTCGTTCCTGACCTGCCGCTGGGCTCGCACCGACAGCCGATGCCGCAGCACGCCGACCTCTCGCCGTCTGGTCTGGCAGATCTCGTGGCGGATCTGATCACGGCACTGGAACTGGCCCCCGCGACCATCATCAGCAACGACACCGCAACAGCAGTGATGCAGCTTGTGCTGACCCGGCATCCCACTGTCACAGGCGCTGCGGTGCTGACCAGTGGTGATGCCTACGAGCACTTTCTGCCCCCCGTGTTCGCTTCTCTCAAAGTGCTGCCCTATGTTCCTGGGGGACTGCAGATGCTGGGGCGGGTGATGCGCCACCCCAGACTCGGGCGTCAGCGCTGGGCCTTCGGACGCCTGAGTACCACCGGCATGAGCACAGAGCAGGCTGAGCGCTGGAGCGCCGGCCTGACCACGAATCCAGGGGTGCGCCGTGATGTCCGCTCCATGATCCGGGGCTTTCACCGCCGTCATACCCTGGGGGCGGCGGCGCTGTTCGGCACGGTTGGCGCGCCGGTCCGAATCGTCTGGGGGCGCGATGACCAGGTGTTTCCGGTCAGGTTGGCTGCGCGGCTGGCCCGTGACCTGCCTCATGCCGACCTGCACGTGCTGGACCACGGCTGGACCTATCTCCAGCTGGACGCCGCTCAGGAACTTTCAGCGCTGGTCCACTCGTTTGTTGGAACGGGTCACGGGCGTCGGTCGCCACAACCTGCACTCGACACCTGAATCCCTGTGGCCCTCAGGTCTCTGCAGGCCCTAAAACCTCTTCGCAGCGCCGCCCTATACTTCGGGGCATGATTGACGCGGCCCAGTTGGACCACCTCGCGCAGCTCGCGCGGCTGCACCTCGAACCTGAAGAGCGCGAATCGATGACCGCCGACCTGAACAGCATCCTGGGGTACTTCGAACAACTCCGGGAAGTGAATACCGACGGTGTCGAGGAAATGCAGCGGCCGGTGGATCTGGTCAACGTGCTGCGTGACGACGTGCCCGGTGAGGTGTTTGCCCCCGAGGTGATCGAGGCCCTGGCCCCCGAGATGCAGGGCGGACAGATCCGCGTGCCCCGCACGGTCGAGGCCGACTGATGCTCGACCTGCGCTTTATCCGCGACAATCCAGAAACCGTCCGCCGCGCCATCGAGGTCAAGGGCGTGAACCTAGACCTGGACGATCTGCTGAGCCTCGACCGTGAACTGACCGCCCGGAAGCAGCAGGTCGAGGCCATGCAGGCCGAGCGCAACGCGAATGCCAAGCTGGTGCCCAAAGCCACCCCCGAGGAGCGCCCGGCCCTGATTCAGAAGGGCAAGGATCTGGGCGACGAACTCAAGGCCCAGGAACCGGCCCTGCGTGCGCAGGAGGAGCAACTGCGTCAGCTGCTGCTGCGCGTGCCGAACATTCCGCATGCCGGAGTGCCGGTCGGGAAGGACGACACCGAGAACGTGGAACTGCGCCGCGAAGGCCAGCTGCCCACCTTCAGCGTGGCGCCGCTGGATCACGTCGAACTGCTGGAAAAACAGGGCTGGAGCGACCCAGAGCGTGTCGCGCGGGTCTCGGGCAGCCGCAGCTACCTGCTTAAGGGCGAGGCGGTCATGCTGGAGATGGCCGTGCTGACCTTTGCGCTGGACTTCCTGAGTGCACGCGGCTTTACGCCGCTGTCCACTACCGCCCTGGCCCGGCCCGAGGCTTTTGTCGGCAGCGGACATTTCCCCGGTGGGGAAGATCAGGTCTACAAGATCGAGGGTGACGAGCTCATGCTGGCGGGCACGGCCGAAGTGCCGGTCAACAGCCTGTTCGCCGGGGAGCAGCTGCCGCTCGATACCCTGCCGGTGACCTATGCCGCCATCAGCGCCGCCTTCCGCAGCGAGGCGGGCAGCGCCGGGCGAGACGTGCGTGGGCTGATCCGTGTCCATGAATTCCGCAAGGTCGAGCAGTACGTGATGTGCCGCGCCGACGAGCACGAGGCCCTGCGGTGGTTCGACACCCTGCTGACCAATGCCGAGGGGCTGCTGCAGGCGCTGGAACTGCCCTACCGCGTCGTTCAGAACTGTACCGGCGACATGGGTGCCGGCAAGGTCCTGATGTACGACATCGAGACCTGGGTACCCAGTGAGGAGAAGTACCGAGAGACGCATTCCTGCTCGTACCTGGGTGACTGGCAGGCCCGCCGCACAGGGCTGCGCTACCGCGACGAGGACGGCAGGCTGGTCTACGCCCACACGCTGAACAACACAGGAATTGCCGCGCCGCGCATTCTCGTGCCCCTGCTGGAAAACCATCAGCTGGCCGACGGCCGTATCCGAATTCCCCAGGCGCTGCGTCCCTACCTGGGCGGCAAAGAAGTGATCGGCCAGCCGGTGCGCTGACAGGGAGCGCCAGACCCGGGTCTGACACAGGGCTGAGCCCTTGAGAAGAGCTGGACGGGTGGGAACTGCGGGCCCCAGGGTCGGATGATCCTGGTCCTTCGCTGATCTCTGGACGGCTGACAGGAATATGCCCTGAACCCTGATTCTCCCAGGATCCGGTCCGGCGGAAGAGACTGGCAGACTACGGAAAAGGAAACGTACTTCCGGACATGAACGGGCGCTCATGTGGAATTGCGGAGGCAGAGCACGACGCAGATGTGCTGCTGCCAAGCTCTCTGCCCCTCTACGTACCTTGCCCTGAGCTCGAAACAAATGGCAGACCCTCTGTGAGAAGTACGGCCCGTCGCGGACGGGGATTCTTCCCCTGCACAGCACCGCGTACACTGCCGTCATGACCCAATCCCTTCAAGACCCGACTGTGCTGCTGATCATGGGCCGTACCCCCGACGAGGTGCGCGCACGCCTGGCAGCTGAACTCGACGCCTTCGAGGCCGAGTTGCGGACCCGCCAGGCCGACTGGTCCGTGACCCAGCCGGGGCGTGAGTGGTCGCCTGCCCAGGAAGCGGAGCACGTGCTGCTGATCAACGAGGGGATTACCCGTCTGGTGGGTCTGCTGATGTCCGACCGGGAACTGCGGCCTCTTCCCCAGACACCGGGCGTGCTGAAAGAGGGCAGGCGTCAGGCGCCGGCGCACACCTTGCCCAGTCCTCACGGGCTGGCCTGGGCAGACCTGGAAGGCCGCTGGGCAGAGCACCGCACGCGACTTGAAGCGGCGGCCGCGCAGCTTCGCGATGTCCCGGAGCGCACCATGTGGCACCCCTTCTATGGCGAACTGGACGCCCTGAACTGGATGCGGATGGTGGCCGGTCACCTGGACAGTCACCGCCGGCTGCTGAAACGGAGTGCGGGCGCGTGACCGGCCCGGACCATGCACCCGCACAGACCAGAACCGACAAGGGCGTGCGCGGTTTTGAACTCGACCTGCATGTGACTTTCACCCGGCCGCTGCCAGAGGCTGAAGCCCTTTCTGTTCTGCTGGCCCTGGAGGGATTCCGGGTCGAGCTGTACCGCCCGCATCCGTCCCCCACCCGTCCAGCCCACGAGGCTCCGGCCATGAAGGCGCCGGCCGAAGTGCCTTCGGCCCGGCTGAACGGTCCGCTGCGCGACCCTGACACGGTGCGGGCGGGTCTGTCGGCATTGCTGCAGGGCCCAGCCCGCTATATCGAGGTCGGAGTCCGCGGCTTCCTGCGCAGCGCCACCGGGCAGACCGAGTGGATGCCCTGGCGGCGCAATGCCGTGCTGCCGCGCACCATGGCCGGGCAGGTCACCTTCGAAGAAGGCGTGAAGTTCATCCTGGAGTGATGCGGAGGCTGACCCAGGCCGCTGGATGCCAACGATAAACGTCGCAGGAGTACAGGGGCATGCCGACGTGGACTCCATCTCTGGCTGGGGACCCGACCAGCAGTCGGGGCTGGCGTGTGGGATTTCCTGACTGACAGCCCAGGGTCATGACCTGGACCGACGCTTCTGGACGCAGCAGGTAGCACAGGTGGTCAGCGTGCAGGGCGTGCAGGGCATGTGGCGCCTGGTTGGACGGGACGTCGCGCAGAACCAGCAGGGCCCGCTGGCCGGAAGAAGCGGCCCACACGTCGACCGCGGCCAGCTGGTCGTGTCCCTGGCCGTTGCGGTATTCGAACCGGTGGGCGTGCCTGAGCAACTGCAATTCTGACCTCCCTGATAAGACTGATGACGGCGTGTTCCTGACCAGCGGCAAAAAGAGCTGTTGATCTGGTGCTTCCTGGCGTTCTGGTCAGGGTTCCATGCCCGTGTTAAACCGGCGTAAACAGAAGTGGGGACCGCTTTACAATTCCGGCATGGCTTGCGAATGGTGGGCAGCGCTGACCCGCACGCTGTTGCCGCGTGCCTGCCCCGGGTGTGGGCAGCAACTGGGCCCGGAGGCCGGACTGTGCCCAGGCTGCCGCGCCGCCCTGAGACCGCAGGTGCAGGTTCATAGTCCCCTGTGCAGCCGGGTCGAGCCACATCTGGTCACGCTGGGTGCGTACCGGGGAGTGCTGCGACGGTCGGTGCGGGCGCTGAAGTACGGGGGCGCCCGCGACCTGGCGGGCATTCTGGGCCCGGCCCTGGCGCGGGGCGTGCCACTGGAATGGGGCGTGACGGCCGTGGTGCCGGTGCCGCTGCACGTGTCACGGCTGCGTGAGCGGGGGTTTAATCAGGCCGAGCTGCTGGCCTGCGGGCTGGCGCAGGAGTTGGGTGTGCCCTGTGTGCCCCAGGCCCTGACGCGCCGGCGTGCGGGTGTATCACAGGCGCGCCAGCAGGGAGCACAGCGGCAGAACTTCCATGGCCACTTTCAGGCGGATTTCCGGCATTTGCCGCCAGGGGGGGTCCTGCTGCTTGACGACGTCCTGACGAGTGGGCGCACGTTACTGGCCTGTCGCGATGCCCTGCAGGACGCTGGCGTAAACAGGCTGTATTACGCCGTGGTCGCGCGCTGAGCGCTTAGGCGGGAGCCGTGGGCAACTTCTCGCCGGCGCGCACCACTTCAGGCAGCACGTTCTCGCGGGGGGGCAGCGGACAGGTCCAGCCGTCGCCATAGGCGCAGTAGGGGTGATAGGCCATGTTGAAGTCCACATTGACCAGGAGCCCGCCGTCAGAGTCGCGGCCCACGGGAGCGTCCAGGTAGCGCCCTGCCCCGTAGGTTTCCTGGCCACTGGTGGCGTCCCGGAACGGAATAAAGACCCGGGCCGGGGCCTCCTCACCCAGGGGCGTGAAGACGCTGAGGCTGTGCTCTCCGCCAGGGAGCGGAACCTGTACGCGGCCGTAGCGGGCCATGGTCCGTGTTTCCCCGGTATTGGTCTGCAGGATGAACTCGGCGCTGGCGTCCTGCGGGAGAGGTTCAAGTGGAACGGTAAACGTCCAGGCCGGGTCTGGCGCGAAATAGGACAGACCCGTAAAGTCCGGCAGCGCGGCGGGTTCAAGCGGACCCTGTCCCGCTTTGAAGTGCGCATCCTTGCGGCTGCGAAATTCCTGCACTGCCTGGCTATAGGGGTCCGCGTTGCTGGTCACCAGTCCACCTTGAGGCGGTGCCCGGCATATTCCACGATGTCGCCCCGGCGGAGCTTCTTGCGGCGGCGGGTCTCGACTTCACCGTTCAGCCGGACCTCGCCGCCCTGGACGCGGAACTTTGCCTCGCCGCCGGTCTCGACCAGGCCGCGCAATTTCAGGAAGTCCTGAAGGTCTATGGTGTCCTGGAAACGGTCGTCGGTCATGCGGGCAGTGTACGCCCCTGATCCGGGACCGGTAAGCCCGGTGCCGGGATCAGGGGCGGAACAGCAGGGTCAGAATGGATTGTTCAGGGCCGGTACTGGCTGCTGAAGAGCCTCAGGTCGGCGTCGTCCACCTTGCGGTCCTGGTTCAGGTCCCCGACCGTGGCGTTGGTCTTGCCATAGTTGTTCATCAGCAGGGCCAGGTCGCTCAGGTCGATCTTACCGTCGCCGTTGAGATCTGCTCCGCTCAGGCGGGTACGGGCTGCGGCGGGCGACCACTCGGTCAGGCCCAGCTCACGGCTCAGCTCGGCGCGCAGTGCATCGGCCAGCGGCAGGGGACCCTGAGGGTTGAACTCGATGCGTCGCTCGGTGCCCACCACCACGACCCGCGCGGCGACATCCGGATTGAAGGGGGCGCCGCTGCTGCCAAGGGCCAGGATGGGACCGCTGGCGGTATCCAGCGTCACCGGCAGGTCCTTGGTGTTCAGCGTGGCGATGGCAGCCTGCACCAGCCGCAACATTTCTGCACCCTGCGGACGGAACTTGAGCGTTGCTGCCCCTGCTTGGCCGGAGGCACACAGCAGCGCCGCAACCAGCAGCATACGGCGCCCGACCATGCCGCGCGGTTTCACTGGGCCTCCCGCGCGGCGCGGATGGCGTCACGCAGTTTCACGGGATCGGTAATGTCCCCGGCGTTGACCTTGCCGTCAGTCACGGCATACAGCCCCTGGTTGAAGCCCACCAGCGGACTGTCGAGACGGCGGGCGTAGAGCAGCGCGATCACCTCCTGGCCGCTTGTGAGCGCCGGCAGGTCCTGCAACCCCTGCAGGAACATCAGTGCGGGCCGGCCCTCATGCTGCGGCAGTCGCGCGGCGTCGCCCAGCACGGTTTCGGTTACGGCGAGTGGGTAGACGACGTAGGTAACGTCCCCGTCCTTGACCGTCGCAGGCGCACCCAGCGTGGCGCGCACGATGACCTCGGCCTTCTTCGCCTGCTGGGCCAGGGTCAGGGTGGGAGCAGTGGTGGCAGCAGCCAGCCCGCCGGCCAGCAGGAGACCCACCAGACTCAGTCCGAGCAGCGGACGGGTCATGGTTTGCCTCCGGTGCCAGGAGTGGTCGGGGGAGTTGGGGTGGTCGGTGGTGGCGGTGTTACCGGACTGGTTGGGGCTGTGGGGACGGCAGGCGTTGCAGGTGCAGTGGGCGCCGTAGGGGCTGCGGCAGGAGCAGATGCAGGGGGCTGGGTGGACCGCACGGGGTCCGTGGTCTGAGGAGCAGCGGGTGCAGTGCCGTCCTTGGGTGCGGTGGCTGGAGCCGTCGCAGGGGCCGCCGCCGCAGGAGCCGGGGTCAGCAGCTTGCCCTGGCCGTCGCGGGCCTCGTAGGTCATCTTGGCCTCCAGGGTGACCGGCCGGGCAGGTTTCACAGCGATCAGGGCCACCCGGTTCCCGTTGCGGGGGATGGTCTTGAAGCCCACGTCCACCGTCACAGTCTGACCCTCCACACGCCAGAACAGCACGCCGCCGGTCTCGGCAGGCTGCACGCCAGTCACGGTCGCGCCTGCCGGCAGGGTCCAGTTCAGGCGGACGGCACGTACCCCCCGGGGCGCCGTGATGGTCACGGGAATGCGGGTTTCACCCCGGACCTGTCCGGAGGGCAGCACCGGCTGCAACGACAGCGGCGGCAGCTCATTGACGTTCAGGGTGTATTCCTTGACTTTGGTGCTCAGTGTGGAGTCGGTGGCTTCCACAGTGAACTTGTAGGTGCCAGTCTTGGTGGGCGTGCCGCTGAGCGTCTGGCCGCTGAGTTTAAGTCCCGGAGGCAGCGTGCCGTTGGTGACACGCAGCGTGTAGGGACCCGCGCCTCCCAGCACCGTGAGGTTACCGGTGTACGTCTCGTTGGCGTACACCGGCGGCAGGCCGGCGGCGCTATCGGCAAAGTACAGGGCGTCCCGCCCGGAGGTGGTCGAGGTGCCGGTGATCTCCTGCCCACAGCCGCTGAGCGCTGCGCCGCCCAGCAGCGCAAGAGTCAGGAGGGCCGCCCGCGCCGGACGGCGGTCGCTGGGTTTGCTTGACATGCTCTGAAGTGTACCCGCCACATATCGTGCGACGGTGAGCGACGCATGATTCCTGCCCAGAGAAAGGAGGCCGCGCAGCGCCGCACGCTAGACTTCGGGGCGTGACCACCAACACACTGCCTGCCCTGCCCACCGCCGGGGAGCGGCTGGGCCAATACCTCGTGGAACGTGTCGAGGCCCTGCCGGAAATGCAGGGTCAGCTGATCCTGTTGCGCCACGACAACGGTGCGCGACATGCCCACGTGGTCCGTGATGACGACAACGCGGCCTTCGGCGTGACCTTTCCCACCGTCCCGAAAGACAGCACGGGCGTGGCGCACATCCTGGAGCACATCGTGCTGATGGGCAGCCAGCGCTACCCGGTGCCGGACCCATTTTTCAGCATGCTGCCGCGCAGCCTGAACACGTTCATGAATGCCATGACCAGCAACGACTGGACGACCTATCCTTTTTCCACCCGTAACGAAAAGGATTTTTTCAACCTGCTGGGCGTGTACCTGGACGCGACCTTCTTCCCGCTGATGCGCTACGAGAGCTTCCGCCAGGACGGTCACCGCTTCGAGTTCGCGACCCCCGACGACCCCACCAGTGAGCTGAAACTGCAGGGCGTGGTGTACAACGAGATGAAAGGGGCCATGGCCTCGCCGGGTTCGGTGATCTGGCGGGCGTTCGGCAAGGCGCTGTTCCCGGAGCTGACCTATGCCAACAACAGCGGCGGTGCTCCCGAAAACATCCCGGGTCTGACCTACGAGAACCTGCGGGCCTTCCACGCCGCGCACTACCACCCCAGCAACGCTTTTTTCTTCACCTACGGCAAGCTGCCACTTGAGCGCATTCTGGAGGTCGTCGAGGAACACGTCATGTCGCACTTCACGCGGCAGGACCTCGATGTCAGCATTCCGGACCAGACCCCTTTCCCTGAGCCCCGCACCGAGCGGGTCACCTACCCGGGCAGTGACGTGGAACGCGGCGCACAGGTGCTGGTGGGCTGGAAGCTGGGCCTGACCAGCCACGCGGACAGCAACCTGCGCTGGAGCGTGCTGAGCGACGTGCTGCTGGGCAACCCGGCTGCGCCGCTGACCCGGCCGCTGATCGACTCCGGCCTGGGCAGCGCCCTGGCTGACCTGAGCGGCTACCGCGATTCCTTCCGCGAAGGCGCCTTTGCCGCTGGCCTCAAGGGGCTGCCCGCTGGCAAGGCTCAGGAGGTCGAGACCCTGGTCCTGGACACCATGCGCAGCATCGTGCAGGAGGGGATTGCCCCGGAGCTGATCGAGAGCAGCCTGCACCAGTTCGAGATCGGGCAGAAGGAGGTCAGCAACGCGGGCTACCCTTACGGCCTGCAGGTGATGTTCCGGCTGCTGGGCCCCTGGCTGTATGGCGGTGATCCCGTGACCGGGCTGCGCCTGGATGCCGAACTCGAGCGCCTGCGCGCCGACCTGCAGCGCGGCCGGGTGTTCGAGACCATGATCGAGCAGGAACTGCTGAACAACCCCCACCGCGTCACGCTGGAAGTCGCCCCCGATCCGGAACTGGCAACCCGCGCCGAGGCCGACGAGAAAGCCCTGGTCCAGCGCCTGAGCGCCGACTTTACCGACGAGGACCGCCAGCGGGTGGTGGCCGAGAGCCTGCGTCTCAAGGAGTTGCAGGGCCAGGAAAGTGACCCCACTATCCTGCCGACCCTGGCCCTGAGCGACGTCCCGACCGAGGTTCCCCGCGTCGGGTACCGCGCGGAGGAAACGGGCAGCGCCACCGTGGGCCGCGTGCCGCTCCCGACTGGCGGGCTGAGCTATCTGGACGTCCAGGTGCGTCTGCCGGACGTTCCCGAAGACCTGCTGGGTACCCTGCCGCTGTACGCCTTTGCGGTCACGCGCAGCGGCGCGGCCGGGCAGGATTACGTGGCCCTGTCCCGCCGGCTGGAAGCGGTCACCGGCGGCGTCACGGCCAGTGTGAACGTCGGCAGCCGGCCGGACAACCTGGGGGCCCTGCGGCTGACCCTCAGCTTCAGCGGCAAGGCCCTGTCACGCAACGCCCCGGCGCTGGTCGAGGTCATGCGTGACCTGCTGGTGGCTCCTGAATTTACCCGGGATCGCCTGGAGCAGCTGCTCAAGCAGCGTCTGGCCGGCATGAAAGCCAGCGTGGTCCAGAGCGGCAACATGTACGCCGAGCGGCTGGCGCTGGCCCAGGTCAGCCCGGCCGGGGTGCTGCACGAACGCTTCAGCGGACTGTCGGCTCTGGCGGCCCTGAAGACCATCGTGGAGGAAGGCGGGCTCGACGAGCTGCTGGCCCGCTTCGAACGGGTCCGGGAATTGTTGACCCGCGGAACGCCACTGCTGTGCCTGACCACGACCCCGGATGACATTGCCCTGGATCTCACTCCGCTGACCGGGGTCTTTGGAACGCCGGAGCCGGTAGGGCATCCTGCTCCGGCCCTGCTGCGGGGAGGCCCGCAGGCCCGCCTGACCGACTCCCCGGTGGCTTTCAATGCGGTGGCCTTCCAGACCGTCCCCTATACCCACGCCGACAGCCCGGCCCTGCTGGTGTTGTCGCGGCTGCTGCGCAGCGAGTACCTGTTGTCGGAAATCCGCGAGAAGGGCGGCGCCTACGGTGGTGGTGCCAGCTTCGAGCCGCAGCAGGGCCTGTTTTCCATGAGCAGCTACCGCGACCCGCACATCTCCCGCACCCTGCAGGTATTCCGTGACGCCCGCGCGTTCCTGGATACGCCTCTGGGCGAGCGTGAACTGACCGAGGCGATCCTGGCCTCCAGCAAGCTGCTCGATCCCCTGACCAGCCCCGACACGGCCGGCCGCCTGCGCTTCTTCGGTGATCAGGCCGGCTACACGCCCGAGGTACAGGAGGCCTACAAGGACCGCCTGCTGCAGGTGGCCCTTGATGACCTGAGGCGCGTCATGGACACCTACCTGACGCCTGAGCGTGCGGCCTACGGTCTGGTCGCCGGCCGTGATCCGAACGAGGACGTCAAGGAACTGGGCCTCAACTTCGCTGTGCAGACCATCTGAGTTTGGAAGGAGGGGACAGGGAGAGGCGGCCGCCTCTCCCTGTTTTGCTGTGGGGTTTTGAGCTGTCTCCCGTCTTCAGCCTGCGCGGCTCAGCAAAGGAAGTCCGCCGGCCAGCGCGACGGCCAGCGGCGCCCAGGCGGTGGCGCCCAGATGGACGCACAGCACGGCCGCCAGGACCGGCAGCAGGGCCGCCCCGAACCGCAGCTCTCCTTGCGGTGTGCCGGTATGACCTGACCGCTGCAGCCAGGCCAGGGTGTTCAGGGCGGCCCAGGGCATCAGGGCTGTGGCTGCTCCCAGGGCCACGGGCAGCCCCAGGACTATCCCGACCAGTGCGCCCGGCAACGCCAGCAGGCCCAGCATTACGCCGGCTGGTGCTGTCCTGACCAGTGGCCTGAGGTGGCCGGGCAGGGGCAGCGCCAGTGGCACGGCCGGCGGCAGCAGCGGCAGGAGCAGACTCAGCAGGACCGCCAGGGGAACGGGCATGGCGGGAGCCCAGGTCAGGGCCAGGGCGCCGCCGCCGAGCAGCAGGGCCGGCCAGAGGAGCGCCGGACGGCGCCCCAGATGCAGGGTGCCGCGCCACCACATGGCAGCGAATGGACCATGACCGCGCAGAATGGGGGTCCAGCGTCTGGGCCAGGGCTCACCATCGGGCGTCACATCAACTGGCGGCAGGTTCAGTCGCCGGGCGCCCTGCCGGATGGCCTCGACCTGCAGTCGCCGGATGGCCTGCGGAGGAAGATCCCTCAGCCAAAGCTGCTGCCACAGGAGCGCCAGGACCAGAGCTGTTCCCGTCACCAGCAGCGGCAGCATCGTGGGGGCCCAGATGGACAGCAAAGGCAGCGCAAGACTGCCCACCGCACCCTGCAGGGTGCCCCGGCGGCCAGCCAGGCGGGCGTCATGAGCGACAGCACGCAGCAGAAGGTGAGCCACGGCCACCATGGGCAGGGCCAGCGCGAGTGGCGCCCAGTTTGGCAACCATGCGGCCAGTAGTCCTCCTGCAGCAAGCCCCAGGATCGCCTGGACAGCCAGCTGTGGCAGCAGTGCTCCACACAGCACCACCCAACCCGGGACCGGAGCACGCAGCAGCGCCACGCCTGCACCCTGTACTCCTACCGGTGGCCGGCGCGTGAGCAGCGCCGGGAGCAGGAGGCTCACCACGCCGGCCCCTACCCGGCCGGCCGGGTAGGGCAGGGCCACCTGGAAGATCTGCCATACACTCACCAGCGCCACAGCCGCGCAGGCAGCAAGAAACAGCACCATCGGCCAGATATCCGGGTGGGTCCATGAAATCCAGGCTCGGATCAGCGCTCGCTTCCAGGTCAGTCGGTGAAGGGCCCAGACCACAGACGAAGGCGTCACGAGATCTCAGGCAGCAGGGACAGGTCCAGCCTGCGTGGATCCAGACCCTCCAGTTCGTCGCCGTGGGTCACGACAATTACGGCTCCACCCTGGGCGACGTGACGACCTATGGCCCGACGCAGCGCTTCTCTGGAAGCCGCGTCCAGAGTTCCGAACGGTTCGTCGAGCAGGGTCAGCCCGCAGCGCAGCCCCAGCGCCGCAGCCAGGGCGACCTTCTGCCGGGTTCCACGTGACAGGCTGGTCGGCCAGTCTTCCAGCCAGTCGTTCAGACCGAACTGCTGGGCGTGACTCAGCAGCGGTCGAGCCGGCTGGCTCCAGGCTGCGGCCAGGAACTCTAGCCATTCACGGACGGTCAGGTCACCCGGCAGTTCGGGATCGGTGGGCACAAAAGCGGTGTGCCGGCGGGCCTGGACGCTTCCTGGTCTGGAGCCCGCGATCCGGATCTGCCCCTGGTACGGCTGGTCACCGGCCAGAGCACGCAGTAACGTGGTTTTCCCTGCACCATTGGACCCGCGCAGATGCAGCAGGTCTCCAGTGTTGAGTTGTAAGGATGGCAGCTGAACAGATACGCGGCGGCCAGGTGATATCTGCAGATTCTGCACGTCCAGCAGGGGAGCGAGCACGGAAGAGCGGAGTTCGGGCGCCGAACAGACGAGGGGTTCGGTGAATACAGAACCGGGGCGGGGCATAATCCCGGTACGTCCGCCGACGCCGGCCGGTTGCCTGTGGCGTTCTTTGCCCGCCCAGCCATAGCGGAAGACGGCGCCAATCATTTTCCCCGCTTTCTACCGGACACTTTGCCGAGTCTCTTTCGCCGCTATGGTCTCCTGCAAAGTTCAGGCACGACCGATCGGTACAGTGGGGTTTGAATGCGAACAGGCCACAGGGGGCGCTCGCACGTGCGAAGTGTGCGGGCGCCCCCTGTGGCCTGGTGGGATCAGCGGCGGCCGGGCGTCACGGGGGGCTGTGCGGGCGCTGGCACAGATGGCGCCTGTACCTGGGCCGGCTGCGCTGGGGTCTGAGCCGGCTGTGTGGAGACTTGGGCCGGCTGCGTGGAGACCTGGGCGTTGCCCGCGCCGGCGGCAGCAGCGGCCACACCTGTTTCCGAGTTGGTCGCGCCAGTGGCGGCGCTGGGGTTGGTCAGGCCGTTCTGGGCAGCACCGGCACCCGTCGTGCTGGGTTTGCCGGCGGTATCAGGAGCAGTGGCAGCAGGCTTAGCGGTACTGGCAGCAGGCTTGCTGGCGGCGCTGCTGGCCTTTGCCGCGTTCTGACGAGCTGCAGCTGCGCGGGCGGCGGCGGCGTCGCGGTTAACCGCGGCGATCAGGGGAAGAGTGACTTTTGGTCCGTTCGTGCCCTGGTAGCTGACAAACAGGGTTCCGCTGGCGGTGGCGCGGGTGGCCAGCGTGTAGGTGACGCTGCCTGCCTTCACGGTGGTGGCGTCGGCCAGAGTAAAGCCTTTCACGAGGCTCAGCGTGCCGTCGGCACTGATGGTGGCGACCGTCTGACCTGCTGCGTTCAGCAGGGTGATCTTGACACCGCTGGCGGCCAGCTGCTTGAGGCTGCTGGCAAAGGTGCTATCGGGAAGGGTGGGGGCCGCGCTCTGGGCGCTGGCAGCACCGAGAACGAGGGCCAGCAGGGCGGACAACAGATGGGTCTTCTTCATGGGTTCTCCTGGTCGGTCTCACCACTGGCTCGCTGCACGTCAGGTGACCGGATAGAACGTGCAGGTCAATGCCTGTCAGGAGGGGCGGAAGGATGAAACGACGCCCTGACGACTTCATTTTAGGCTCATAGACCTGAATTTTGGCCCCCTGGACAGGGGCAGAGCCGCCCTGGCCCGGCAGTGACGGTCAAGCTGGGTTCGCCTGTCTGCTCCTCATGTCTGGAGCAGGTGTCAAACAGCTGGCGTCTGTTCGACCCACCGAAGCGAGGAGCTGTTGATGAGCAGAACGCGCAATCGGGTCACCGAGAGGTGCTTTTCCAGATGCCGTCATCCGGAGAAGCGCTCAGCGGTCTGCCAGCCGTGACGATCGCCCGAAGACAGGCAAAGTCTCTCGGGCCTACTTGCCCACGCAGAAGTTGCGGAAGACGGCGTCGACGACGTCCTCTTGCACGTCGCGTCCGGTCAGGTCCGACAGGGCACGCAGCGCTTCTTCCAGTTCCCAGCTCGCCAGGTCGTCGGGCAGGTGACGGGCCGCCTGCACATGGGCCAGGGCGCGGCGCGCGGCGTCCGCCTGACGTTCGGTGGTCAGCCAGGCTTCGCCGCGCGCTGCGTCTCCCATCAGCGCCGCATGGATGGCGTCCCGAAGCTGGGGCAGCCCCTCACCGGTCACGGCACTCACGCGCAGGGCCGCAGCGTCGCTCCAGGCAGCGTCCAGGTCAGCCTTGGTCTGCACACGGATCATGCGGGCGCCTTCAGGCAGGTCGGTGGGCAATGCTTCGCGGGGCTGCTGGCCGTCCTCAAGCACCAGGACCAGATCCGCAGCCCCCGCCAGCGCCACGGCCTGTTTCACTCCGGCGGCTTCCACCTGATCCGTGGTGTGACGGATGCCGGCAGTGTCCACCAGCGTGACCGGCACGCCGGCCAGTTCCACGCCAGCTTCCAGATAGTCGCGTGTGGTACCAGGGATGGGCGTGACAATGCTGCGTTCATATCCCAGCAGGGCATTGAGCAGGCTGCTTTTCCCGGCGTTGGGCCGGCCGATCAGGGCCAGCCGGGCGCCCCGCGTCGCCACCTGACCGGCGCGGGCACTCTGGACCAGCTCACTCAGGTCGTGCTCGGCCGCCTGAAGGGGCGCCTCCCGGTCCTCCTCGGGCACGCCTTCCTCCGGGTAGTCCAGCATGGCCTGCAGGGCGGCCAGCGTGCGGGTGATGTTGCCCCCGATCCGAGCGATTCGCGATCCCAGTGCGCCAGACAGCCCCAGGCTGGCCTGCCGGCGCGCGGCGTCGGTCTGCGCTTCGACCAGACCCAGCACTGCCTCGGCCTGCGCCAGATCTAGACGCCCCGAGAGGTAGGCCCGCAGCGTAAATTCACCGGGTCGGGCCGGCCGCGCACCCAGTTCCAGTACCCGGGACAGCACCCGCCCCAGCACCGCCGGGCTGCCGTGGGCCTGCAACTCGGCCACATCCTCACCGGTATAGCTGTGGGGGCCACGGAAGACCAGACACAGGCCCTCGTCCAGCACCTCACCATCGGCCGCGATCAGCTGACCGAAGAGAAACCGGCCGCCCGGGGTCCGCGTGGGCTTGCGTTTCCCTGCAAACATCCCGTCGGCCACGGTCAGGGCCTGCGGACCACTGACCCGCACGATGCCCACCCCAGCGCTGCCCGGAGCGGTGGCAATGGCGGCAATAGTGTCGGTCAGTCCGGATCGGGTCACCGCCGCAGGGTAGCAGGCCAAGGCGCACCCGACGGATGTGAGGTTTTGTACAAATGCCGTCGCTTCTGTGAGGCGCGCGTGAGGCAACTTTGTGATAATTCAAACAGATTCTGTTCGACCGGAGGTTCCTGTGAAACGAACTGCTGTTCTGTCGCTTCTGTCTGCTGCCCTGCTGGGCGGCCACAGCGAAGCCCGCACCCTCGCTGAGATTCGAAACAGCGGCACCCTGCGTATTGCCACCAGCGCTGACTTCGCTCCCTACAGCTTTATGCAGGCCGGCATGTTCACCGGCTTCGACATAGATCTGGGCAATGAGCTGGCTCTGCGTATGGGCCTGCACGTCGAGTGGGTGACCCTGCCCTATGACGGCCTGTTGGGGAAGCTCAATACCGGTGACGAGGTGGATGTGGTCTTCGCCACGACCAGCACCACCCAGAACCAGAGCGTGCTGACCTCGGCCGCGTACGGCTGCACCAACACCGTGCTGCTGACCCGCAGGGGCGGTCCTACGTCGCAGAAAGCGCTCTCCGGTAAGACCCTGGGTGCTGAGGAGGGGCGTCCCTACCTGACTTACCTTAAGAAAATGCCTTTCCAGAAAATTGTGCAGGTCTACCCCAGCTCTACCGATGCCATCCTGGCGGCGGCCACGGGACGGGTGGCGGCCGTGGCCACCGACCAGTACACCGCGCTCAGCGCGATGAAAACCTATCCCAAGGCCAATCTGGTCATCGGGCAGACCCTCGCCCGCGAGCAGCTGGTGCTGGCAGTGGGCCGCAAAAACACCGCCCTGCGTGATGCCATCAACACGACGCTGAAAAGCATGCAGCGCGAGGGCAGCATCAACGCCCTGGGCCAGTCCTACTTTGGCAAGAAAATCGGCTGCTGAAACCAGGCTCTGATCCGGCAGCACGGGACTTTTGATGCCAGCCACACACCGACCAGCTTTGCGGAGGCCAGCGCACAAACCTGAAAGCGCTGGCCTGCCCGCACCCTGAGGTTTGTGCGTCTTCGAGGGTCAGGGCTGAAAGTAGGGGTGCGTTGCAGATGGAAATGAAGGGGCTGGAGTTCATTCCAGCCTCCTTTGCTAAGACGTATACGGATCACCAACAGGCGACGTATGAAGCCGCTCTGCTGGAAGCCTGCGCGGCGCTTCCTGTCGTGGCTGATCTGTTAAGCGACGAGGACGGGCGGCCATTCGTCAGGTCTCACTCATCCCCATGTTCAGGGGAACGCAGGCTATGAAGCCGGCTGCCTGTGCCACCGCAGCCACGCTGGCCCAACCGTGCATCCTCCTGAGTCCAGCCGCAGTTTGATACTCATGTGCCCCGGTTCAGGCGCTTTTCTTCCACTTGCCCTTGCTGCGGTATCCCACCCTGTTGCCGGCCTGGGCGGTGCGCACGCGAATGCGTTCGTCGTCGTAGCGCAGCATCACGGCCAGGCGCGCGCGGCTGATGATGTGGTAGGGGTGCTTGGGCACGAAGGCGGTCACGATGTCCACATGCCCGTCGCGGTAGTGCTGCACCACCACATGCAGGGGAAGCGACACCCCGCAGGCCTCAAAGGCTCCGCAGACCAGCCAACGCCGGTCGTCGGGGTAGACCGCGCGCACCCGGCCGGACAGCAGCACATTCATGATGTCGTGTTCCAGAAAGCCCTCGGCGCGCGCGTGACCGATGGCATGCGGGCAGACGTGGTACCGCCCGTCGTACACGGCGTCACGCAGCCGGGCATGGGCGCGTGACAGGCTGAAATCATCGGTGGCAATTCCTGCCAGTTCTACTTCCCGCTGGGGATTGATCGGAGTCGGACGTGCCGGACGAGGCGCCGGGGGCGGTGTGGGGGCCCGCCTGGCGGCTTTCTCGGCGCGGGAGAGCTGGGCGCGCAGGGCAAGCAGATCGGTTCCGGCCTGCAGCGACGTCTGCAGTGAAGCAGGTCGCGGCTCGGCCGGTGCCGACGAGCCCCGGCGTGTTTTGCTGGACGGTTTGGTCACGGCGAAAGCACCTCCCGGAAAAGTCCTCCGCCCGGCTGCTCCTGTCCTTTTGAAGGCTGCTGCGCGGCCCCAAAATAGAAAAGGCCCCTCAAACACGCGGTGGTGTTCGTGGGGAGGCGGCTGACGTACCCTGATTCAGGGCATGCGGGGAGAATAGCACGCCAGCACCTGCACGCGGCGTGACGCGGGAGGCAGACACAGAGGGAGCAGCCCTCCTACCCTGAGGGCACACCGGTTACCGCCTCATTTCTTGCTTTCGCTGGAGGTTCACCCATGATCCGTCCGATGCAGGCCACCGACACCCCAGACGTTCTCGCGCTCCTGAACTGGATGGATGACGCCCCGGAACGCGAGGTGTTCGCCCCGGACTCCCGCGACGCCCGCGAACTGCAACTTGAATGCGAGGACAACACCTGTTTCGTGCTCGACGGCAACGAAGGGGTGGTCGCCTACTGCGCCATCGGCCAGTTTCGTGACGGCATGGTGCTTGAAGGCCCAGTTAGTGAACCGGGAACGTCAGGTGCCCTGGCGCCTCTGATCACCCGCGCCATTGAGGAGGCCGAGGGCCTGCCCGTGTATGCCTTCTGCGCCCGCGACAACCTGCCAGTGCGTGACGCGCTTGAACAGGCCGGCCTGAGCCCGCTGCATACCACTGACTTTTACTCTGCGCCGCTGCCCAAACTGACCTCCAGGGCCCGGGTGCCCGATGGGCACTCCCTGGCGCGCCGCCTGCCTATCGCGGAATACCGCGCGCTGTACCGGGATTCTGAAGACGCCTGGGCTGGCCGGTTGGACTGGGGCCCCGAGCAGTATGATGCCCACTTCGCGCGGGACGACGTGCGGCTGGTGGTGTTGCGCCGCGAGGACCGGACCGTCGGCTTTGCAGAGCTCGAACTGCACCCCGACGACGCACGGGCTGACCTGACCTATCTGGCGGTTCACCCGGCCGAGCGTGGTCAGGGCTACGGGCGGGCGCTGCTGGCCCTGGCCGCGGCAGAAGCCGAGACGCATCCGGAAATCCGGAACCTGCGGGTGCGCGCCCATGACCACATGCGCGCCGCACGTGCGCTGTACGCCCATGCGGGCATGACCCACTGCCGCTCGGTGATGAGTTACCTCAAGGAAGGCGACGAGGAAGCCTGACAGGCGGCTGCTCAGGCGCCCCGTATGAGGCACAGTTGACCGGCAGCGGGCACGCTACCGTCCCCCACATGGGCAAGAAAGACCGCCATACGCCCCGCACCGCCTTCGTGACGCTGCGTGACCTGCCGGGCACCCGCGTGATGTTCTGGCTGGTCGGTGACTGTCCTTACTGCGGGGCTCAGCACCTTCACCCGGCCGGGAACCTGCGCAGTGCTGACCCTGCTGATACCCTGGGCGAACATCCGGCTTCCTGTGACCCGCAGCGGCGCTATGTGCTGACGCTGCCTCCGCGCCCGGCACGTAAACGGGGCAAGGAGGCCCGGCGCAAGGAGCGCCGCTCCGGGCGGATCTCGGATCTGGACGAGTAGGACCGCCGGGCGTTCAGGCCACCTTGGTTGGTTTGTCGAAAAGGTGGCCTCTTTCTAACCAGGCGCAGCGGACAGGGAATCGAACCATCGGGAGTCTGCCTTCCCGGCGGCAGAGTTCGGAGAACTGCTCTAGTGCTGATGCCCGGCAGGGGCCTCATCCCCAGCAGTCTCCGGCAGGGGTTGGGCGCCACGGGCGCGCAGAAGGTCAGTCATGACCTTGATCTCGGCGGCCTGGGTCGCCTGAATCTGTCGGGCCAGGGCCTGGACCTCCGGGCGCACGCCGCCTTTCAGGGCAGGTTCGACCATGGCCAGGGCCCCGTCGTGGTGCCGGATCATCAGTTTCAGGAAATGCCTGTCGGCCTGCGCGGGGGGCAGCGTGTCCAGCGCGGCCACCTCGGCTGGGGTGGCCATGCCCATTGTCCGGGCGTGTTCCGCGCTCATGCCAGGTCCACCCCAGGGCCGGCCCCACAGGGTCAGCCAGCCCCGCATCTGCCCGATCTGTTCTTGCTGTGACAGCAGAATGTCCAGCGCCAGCGTTCGCACGGTCCGGTCGTCGCTGCGCTCGCGCACGCGCAGGGACAGGTCCACGGCCTGAGTGTGGTGCTGAATCATCTCACGCACAAACCGGACCTCGGTGCTGGCCTCGCCCGGCCTACGCAGCTGAAGACCGTAGACCAGGGCGGCCCCGATCACGGCCAGCATCAGCACAAGAGGGACGAGAACTCTGGAGCGGGCAAGGCGAAGCATCCCCGGCAGTGTATGGGCTTTCTATACTGCCCGGCGTGTCCGGGACATCACGCATCACACCCACAAAGCTGCGCCCACTGCTGCAGGGGGCTGCTCTGGGCTGTGCCCTGGCCACCCTGGCGGCGTTTCTGGGCGAGGTGCGTATGCCTGCGCCGCTGGTCCTGCTGCTGATCATTGCCGGTGCGGTGGCGGCGTGGTTTCCGCTGACCTGGCGCGTGATGCAGGTCGGCTGTGTCCTGCTGGCTGGGGTGCTGGCCCTGTGCCTGCTCACTCCGGTCCTGCGCGCACCCCTCAGGGCCCTGATCCTGGCCGAGTCGCCTGTGCCGGCAGACGCGATCGTGGTCCTGGGCGGCGGGGTGCAGTGTGGCACACGCACCCAGGCACCTGGCAGCGCGGCTCGACTGATGCGTGGCCTGGAACTGTGGCGCGCCGGATACGCGAAGGTTGTCACCGTATCTGAGCCCTCGGGCCTGATCGGGCCGGCGGATTGCCCCCGGCTCAGCGCCCTGCAGCGTGACCAGATCACGGCGCTGTACCCTCGCGGCGGTCCGGAGGTCCTGACGTTGCTCCGCGTGACCACCACCCGTGACGAGGCGGCGCGCGTGCGGCGGCTGGCGGAGGCACGCAGCTGGGAGCGGGTCCTGCTCGTGACCTCGCCCAGCCATTCGCGCCGCGCTGCGGGGCTGTTCCGGTCCTATGGCCTGAACGTGGCCAGCGTGCCGGCAAGCGAACCCCTGTTCGATACCACCCTGCCGCTGCCCAGTGACCGCCTTTACGCCCTGCGGGTGCTGCTGTACGAGGGCCTTTCGCGTGTCAAGGCCCGGCTGGGAGGCACGCCGGAGCGCTGAGACCACAAACCCGGGTTCAGCCTTCCCCTACACTGACCCTCTGATGAGTGGGACGGACGCAGCTATTACGGTAATCGGAGCGGGCCTGGCAGGCTCGGAGGCGGCGCTGGCCGCCGCGAGATTGGGCGTCCGCGTCCGCCTGCACGAAATGCGTCCCCAGCGCATGACCCCGGCACACCGCAGCGCCAACTTTGCAGAGCTGGTGTGCAGCAATTCACTGGGAGGCGAGGGGGAGAAGCAGAGCAAGGGCCTGCTCCAGGCTGAACTGCGCAGCGTGGGCGGCGCGGTGGTCACAGCTGCCGATGCCTCGCGCCTCCCGGCGGGCAACGCACTCGCCGTGGAACGTGACGAGTTCAGCGCCCGGGTGACCCGCACCATCCGCGAACACCCCCTGATCGAGGTCATCGAAGGCGAGGTCGAGGCGGTCCCCGAAGGCATCACCGTCATCGCCTCGGGACCTTTGACCTCCGACGTCCTAGCGGCCGATGTCGCGCGGCTGACCGGCAGTGACCGCCTCAGCTTCTATGACGCCGCTGCACCTGTAATTGACGCCTCGACCATCAACATGGACATCGCCTGGCGTGCCGGGCGCTACGACCAGACTGCCGATTACCTCAACTGCCCCTTCACCAAAGAGGAGTATCTGGCGTTTTTCGAGGCGCTGGAACAGGCCCGCGCGCACACCCCGCACGACTGGGAGAAGCTGGAGTTCTTCGAGGGATGCATGCCCATCGAGGAAATCGCCCGCCGGGGCGTGGACACGCCGCGCTTCGGGCCCATGTCGCCCAAGGGCCTGGACAACCCCCGCACCGGGCGCTGGCCCTACGCGGTCGCCCAGCTGCGCCAGGAAGACCGTGAAGGCCGCCTGTGGTCCCTGGTCGGCTTCCAGACCGGCCTGAAGTGGGGGGATCAGAAGGCGGTCGTGGGGCTGATTCCGGGGCTGGAGAACGCCGAGATCGTCCGCTACGGCGTGATGCACCGCAACACCTACCTCAATGCCCCGGAAGTCCTGAACGCCACCCTGCAACTTCGCGCGGACCCCACCAAGCTGGTCGCCGGCGTGCTGGCCGGCACCGAGGGCTACCTGGAAAGCGCGGGAACCGGCTGGCTGGCCGGCACCAATGCGGCCCGCCTGGCGCTGGGCCTGTCACCGCTGACCCCACCGGCCGAGAGCATGCTGGGCGGCCTGACCCGTTACCTGGCCAGCGCCAACCCGAAGGGGTTCCAGCCCATGAACGTCAACTGGGCCCTGGTGCCGGAATTGCCCGTGCCGGAAGGCAAACGCAAATGGGGCAAGCACGAAAAACGGCCCATTCTGTTCCGGCGTGGCCTGGAGGCGTTCATGATCTGGGCACGCGACGAGGCCGGGTTGCAGATCACTCCGCCTGCGCTGCCTGTACCCGAGCCCGAAGCCGTCACCTGCGCCCGCTGACAGCGCCTGCCTGAGGCCCTCTGACACTCAGCCGCGCGGGCCGGCAATCCCTTATGGTGTGCGTGTGAACGCAGCGGGTGGGGTATTGATCTACGGTCTGGGCCGCAGTGGGCGGGGGGTCATGCGTTTCCTGGCACGCGAAGGGGGCATGGCCGAGTGGGTGGACGCGCGCCCGACCCCCGAGGATGAGGCTCTGGCCGCCGAACTGGGCTTCGGGCGTGGCGACGTCGGCCGCACCTACCAGACGGTCGTGGCTGCCCCCGGCGTACCCATCGACCACCCGGACCTTCTGGCGCTGCAGTCCCGGGGCGCAGAGGTGATCGGTGAAGTCGTGCTGGCGGCGCGGGCCCGTCCACAGCTGCCGATGGTGGGCATCACCGGAACTGCCGGAAAGGGCAGCACCACCGTCCTGATTGCCCAGCTGCTGCGCGAATGCGGGCTGAATGCCCAGGAGGGCGGCAACATCGATCCGCCCCTGCTGGACGTGGTGGATCAGGCCGAGGTGGCCGTGGTCGAGCTGTCCAGCTTTCAGCTGGAGCGGGTGCCTGGGCTGCGTCTGCCGGTGGCGGTAATCACCAACCTGGGTGTGGATCACCTGGACCGCCACCGGACCATCGAGGCCTATCACGCTGCAAAACGCCATATCACGGCCGGGCAGGAACCTGGAGATGTGCTGGTGCTGCCAGCCGGGCTGGACCTGCCCACCCGCGCGCAGGTCCGTACCTTTAGTGCCACTCGGCTGACTCTCCGCGGTGGTACCGAGGTGCTGCCCGCCGCTGAGCTGCCCGAAGGAGTTCATCCGGCCAATGCGGCTGCTGCCCTGCTGGCCACCGAGGCCCTGCTGGAGCACCTGGGCCGCCAGGTGGATATAGGGATGCTGGCTCAGGGGCTGTGCCGTGCCCGTCCGGTGGGTGGCCGATTCGAGACCGTGGCCCGCCTGGGGGAGGTCCGTTTTATCGAAGACAGCATCGCGACGCGGACGCTGGCGGTCCAGGCGGCGCTGGAGCGTGCCCAGCCACCGATTGCCTGGCTGGTGGGGGGACGCGACAAGGGTGCGGAGCTGGAGCCTCTGCGGAACGCTGCGGCTGGCCGGGTGACCCGGGTGATCGCCTTTGGGGAAGACGGCGAGGCGCTGGCCCGTGGTCTGGGCCTGCCCTATGACCGGGTAGAAGGCAGAGACGGCGACGAGGTGATGCTCAACGCGGCGCGGGCTGGCTTGCAGGCTCTGGACGGTGAAGGCACGGTGCTGCTGGCTCCGATCGGCACCAGCTTCGACCTGTTCCGCGACTACAAAGCACGAGGTGAGAGTTTCGCCCGCGCGGCGCGCAGGCTGGCACAGCAGACTCCTGAGGTCACAGCGTGAGCATTCAGCTGGTGCTGGCGCAGCTGATCCTGCTGGCCCTGGGCCTGCTGGCCGTATCCACGGTCCGACCTGACCTGATTGTCGATCACGGTGTCAAGGCGCTGCTGGGCCTGATGCTCACGTTTGCGGTGGCCCGGCTGAGGCCCCGCACCTTTCTGAAAATGGCGACGCCGGTCTGGCTCGTCACGCTGGTCCTGCTGGCGCTGGTACTCGTTATCGGGGTGGGGACCGAGACCAGCAGCGGCACGAAAAGGTGGCTGGACTTCGGCCCGGTGCGCTTCCAGCCCAGTGAGCTGGCCAAGCTGGGACTGGTGCTGCAGCTGGCGTCTTTCTTCTCGCGGCGTGGCGTAGAGCACAAGCTGATCAGTGCCACCGGAATGATCATCATGACCACACTGCTGGTCATTCTGGAATCTGATCTGGGCACCAGCGTCCTGACCTTCGGCCTGGGGATCATCCTGATGTACGCCGCCGGGGTCCGGATCAGCAACATCGCGGGCTTCATGCTGGCGCTGGGGCTGGTCTCCATTCCGTTTGTCGGGGTCTACCTCAACAAGAATCAGTACATCCGCGAACGCATCGCCGGTCACCAGAACCGCGACACCGAACTGAGCGTGGGGCTCGACCAGATCGGATTCGCGCACCGCGACCTCAGCAACGGCGGCCTGTGGGGACTGGGTCCGGACGGTCCGCGCTACTGGTACTTTGCGGCCCACACCGACATGATCGTGGCCAGCGTGGGCTTTACCAGCGGCCTGCTGGGCGTGGGCATGCTGCTGTTCGCCTACTGGCTGATCGTCTCGACGGCCCTGCAGGTCAGTCAGCTGGCGGCCCGCGTGCGGCCCATGACCCCGGAAATTCACGGGGCCAGCACCATGGCGACCGGTGCCATGTTCATGATCGTGGGGCAGGCCTTCGTAAACCTGGCGGTGGCGGCCGGTATGTTTCCCGTAACTGGCGTGCCTTTACCGCTGGTCAGCTATGGGTTTTCCAGCCTGCTGACCATGAGTCTGGCGCTGGCGGTTATTCATAGCGCCATGCGCGAGGTCCGTGCCCACCTGCCGGCCGAGCACCCCGACGAGCTGCCTATTGGCAATGCTGCACCGGCTGGCAGCGACTGAAGTCCCTCCGGAGTACTCGCTGGCAATAGGTGACGAGGGGTCCAAGATTTTCTGGGCACCCATTCCATGCCTCAGAGTCGAGCAGGCTCCCGGTTCCTTTTATGGATACCGGGAGCCTCTTCATTGTCGGATTTAGCCACGGCTGGAGATGCTCGGCAATTCAGTGTGCACTGATCACTTATCAGCGAGCGAGGGGAGGACTTCGCCCGCCGGTTGTCGCCAGTTCTACGGGCGTGCTGGGCGAGCGCGGTTACATGTTATGCAGCACGTTCATGATGTCGCCGTCCTTCATGACGTACTCCTTGCCTTCGGTCCGCACCCAGCCCTTGGCCTTGGCGGGGGACCAGCCACCGGCTTCGACCATCTTGTCCCACTCGATCACTTCGGCGCGGATAAAACCGCGTTCCAGATCGCTATGGATTTCGCCGGCCGCCTCGGGGGCCTTCTCGCCACGCCGGATGGTCCAGGCCCGGACCTCCTTTTCGCCGCTGGTGATAAAGGTGATCAGCCCCAGCGTCTCGTAGCCGACCTTGACCAGCTGGTCAAGGCCGCTTTCCTGCACCCCGAGGTCGGCCAGGAATTCACGGGCCTCGTCCTCGGGCATCTCGGCCAGTTCGCCTTCGATCTGGGCGCTGATCTTCACGACCTGCGCGCCTTCCTTCGCGGCGTACTCGCGGACCAGCCGGACGTATTCGTTGTCCTCGGTCAGGTCGTTCTCGCCCACATTGGCCACATAGATGACCGGCTTGGTGGTGATCAGCCCGAATTCCTTGGGGATGGGGGCGTCGTACTGGCCGGCGCGGGCAGGTTTCCCTTCTCCCAGCACGGCGATGATCTGCTCGGCCAGTTCAGCCTGCTCACGGGCTTCCTTGTCGTTGCCCTTGGCTTTTTTCTGCAGATTCTGCAGGCGCTTTTCCAGGCCCGACAGGTCCGCCAGGATCAGCTCGGTGTTGATGGTCTCGATGTCGTCCAGCGGATCGACCTTACCCGCCACGTGCACGACATTGCCGTCCTCAAAGCAGCGGACCACGTGCGCAATGGCGTCCACCTCGCGGATATTGGCGAGGAACTGGTTGCCCAGGCCTTCACCCTGGCTCGCGCCCTTGACCAGCCCGGCGATATCCACGAATTCCACGAAGGTCGGGATAATCGGCGGCACGCGCTCGCCCTTGGTAAAGACCTTGCTCAGGGCGCTGAGGCGTTCATCCGGCACCGTCACGCGGCCCACGTTGGGTTCGATGGTCGCAAACGGGTAGTTGGCGGCCAGCGCCCCGGCGCGCGTGATGGCGTTAAACAGCGTGCTTTTTCCAACGTTCGGCAGTCCGACGATTCCAATTCCAAGTCCCATAGCACCCTCTCTTTCCGCGCGGTCGCGGCAACCCTTGCATTCTAGTGGATGGGCTCAGCAATACTGCCCGCTCCGGTGGTCTGGCGCGCTGCTGGCCTCACCGGAGATGGCCGACACGGCGTTCAGTCCGCACTGAATGTTCTGCCTCTGGGCAGGGATTTTGGCCCGCACCTTCAAAACGAAATAGGCATAGGCGCTGGTCACCGGTTCGGGTCAGGGGTCTGCACGAAGGGGCAGCAGCAATAGAGCGGAGGCGTACATGGTTCATATCTGCCCGGCACGATTCAGAAGCCAGGCCGGCAGGGAGGTGCCGCACTTGACCTGCACCTTCCACGGTTGAGAGGAAGCCGGACACCCCTAGGAGGCATGACCTGAACCATGCAGGCTCATGCTTACTCAGTGGCCGGAGGGCTGTCCAAAGACGGTGGTAGGCTCCGCTGTGTGCTTCGGCCTGCGCCCCTGATTTTTCTGACCCGCCTTCAGCCTGCCGGGCAGTACACCCTGCTGCTGCTGGGCCTGGGCCTGTACGGCCTGAGCCTGCGTCTGATGCTCAACGCCGGGGTCGGGGTGGCACCCTGGGATGTGTTTCATGTGGGCGTTACGCACTGGCTGCCACTGACAGTCGGACAGGTCAGCATCGCCAGCGGGATGTTGCTGGTGCTGTACACCTCGCTGAGTCTGCGCGAGCGTTTTGGCCCCGGCACCCTGCTGAACGTCGTGCTGATCGGGCTGGTGATGGACCTGCTCGGCGGGGTTGTTCCCCAGCCGCAGCAGCCGCTGGCGCAGTGGACACAGTTTCTGCTGGGTGTGCTGCTGATCGGGCTGGCCACCGGAGCGTATGTAGGTGCTGGCCTGGGCGCCGGCCCCCGCGACAGCCTGATGCTGGGGCTGCACCGCCAGCGTGGCTGGTCCGTGGCGCATATCCGCACCGGCGTGGAACTGGTGGTGCTGGCTGCCGGTGTGTTGCTGGGGGGTCCACTCGGGTGGGGCACCCTGGTCTATGCACTGGGCATAGGTCCAAGCGTCAGTTTTGGCCTGGGGCTGTTCGGTCTCAAAGGCAAAAAGAAGGCCCCTTCCCAATCGGAAGAGGCTCTCAAGCTCAGCTAGAGGTCATTCCCACTCGATGGTCGCTGGCGGCTTGCCGGTGATGTCGTACACCACGCGGTTGATCTCGTGCACCTGATTCACGATCCGGTTGCTCATGGTCGCCAGGAACTCGTACGGCAGCCGGGCCCACTCGGCGGTCATGTAGTCGTCGGTGGTCACGGCCCGCAGCGCGGTGGTGTAGCTGTAGGTACGCTCGTCGCCCATCACGCCCACCGACTGGATGGGTGTCAGAACCGCCAGCGCCTGCGAGCAGCCGTCGTACAGGCCGAACTCGCGCAAGCCGGAGATAAAGATGTCGTCCACCCGCTTGAGAATCTCCAGCTTTTCCTCGGTGACTTCTCCCAGGCAGCGGATGGCCAGCCCCGGGCCAGGGAAGGGGTGGCGCATACGGATGTGGTCCGGCAAACCCAGCAGCTGGGCAATCTCACGCACCTCGTCCTTGAACAGGGTGCGGAAGGGCTCGACCAGCTTGAACTTCAGGTCCTCGGGCAGGCCGCCGACATTGTGGTGGCTCTTGATGTTGGCCGCCCCCGACTTGTCTCCGTGATGCCCGCCTGCGGACTCGATGACGTCGGGGTACAGCGTGCCCTGCGCCAGGAAGTCGAAGTCACCCAGCTTGGCGGTCTCGCGCTCGAAGGCCCGGATAAATTCGCGGCCGATGACCTTGCGCTTCTGCTCGGGGTCGCTGACCCCCCGCAGGGCGCCCAGGAACTCGTCACGGGCGTCCACCGTCACCAGATTGACACCCAGCGGGCGCAGGGCCGCTTCCACCTGCTCGCGCTCGCCCAGCCGCAGCAGGCCGTGGTCGATAAATACGGCCGTCAGACGGTCGCCGACCGCACGGGCCAGCAGAAGGGCCAGCGTGGAACTGTCCACCCCACCGCTGATGCCCAGCAGCACCCGCCCGCTGTCGCCCACCTGCGCCTGCACGCCCGCGATCAGCTCCTCGACGATGTGCGCCGCATTCCAGTCGCGCCTGACCTCACAGATCTCCAGAAAATTGGCCAGCAGCTGTCCACCCTTGGGCGTGTGCACGACCTCGGGGTGAAACTGCACCCCGTAGCGCCGGGACACCGGGTTCTCGATGGCCGTGACGGGGGTATCTTCGGTCTCGGCAACGACCTCGTACCCGGCCGGCAGCTGCGTGACGCTGTCGCTGTGACTCATCCAGGCCACGAACTCGCCCTGAATGCCTTCAAACAGCTGCCCCCCGTAGCGGGTCAGGTCAGCCTTGCCGTATTCGCGCTTTCCGGCACGTTTAACGTCACCGCCGGCTTCATGGGCCAGAAACTGCATGCCATAGCACACGCCCAGGATCGGCAGGTCCAGGTCCAGCACCCCTGCAGCAGGTCTGGGTGCCAGGTCGTCATACACGCTGCTGGGGCCACCGGACAGCACGATGCCCTGCGGGTTTTCCTGCGCGATGCGTTCCAGAGACGCGGTACCGGGCAGGATCACCGAATACGCGCCCAGTTCGCGGAACCGACGCGCGATCAGGCGCGTGAACTGACTGCCGAAATCCAGAATGACGACGCTCACACCTTTGATTGTCTCATGCCCTGCCCGCGTGGGCGTCCGGCCCGGACAGACGACCCCGGATAAAGCCGCCAGCCGCTAAACAGCTACTGGCCCAGGGCGATGTTGACTGCCGAGGCGCGTGGCACGGTCAGGTTGAGGGTCGCCGGGCTGTACCCGTCGGCCACGACCCGCAGCCGGTAGCGCCCGCGCATCGGAAAGCGAACCACTCCCGGCGCGCGCCCCAGGTCCTGGCCAGGCGTCAGGTTGGCGCCGTCCGGGGCGTCCAGCACAAACAGCTCAGCTCCCCTTCCGGCGGCGCCCTGGACGACAAAGCGCACCTCGCAGCAACTGGCCGCCGTACTGGCTGTCTGTTCCGTGCCGGTCTTCGCCGACGCTGTCCGGCCCGCCATGACCCGGGCAATCCACACGCCTGCCACAATCAGCAGCAGCGCGGCCATCAGCGCAAGCAGCCAGCGTGGCAGGCTCGGCCGGGTCATGGCGGGCTCAGGCTGCGGTTCGCGCACCACACGCCAGGACTCGTCCTCGTCCCAGCCGATGCGGATCGGTTCACTTTTCAGGCGCCGCCCCGGCAGCCGGCCCGGTTCGGCGGGCTGAAGAAAGTCCTGGGGCTCGTGTCTGGTCTGGGCCTCGGGCTCTGGCGCTTCTGGCACCACAGGCTCCGTGGCCCGGCGCAGCGAGGCCGGCAGCCGCTCCACCGTTCGCATCTGCAGCCGGGCGGCTGGGGGGGTGCTGTCGCCAGCCTCTGGGGTCCAGTCGGGGAGGTCGGTGTCGTCAGCAGCCGCGCCTTCTGTAAAGCCAATCCGGATCGGCTCCGGCACCGCGGCGCGCTGCTCCTCGGCCTGGGCGCGCAGACGCTCGGCTTTGCGCCGCGCACCGGCTTGGGCGTCCTGAATGGCCTGGGCCCGCCGGGCCTCGTTTTCCCTGCGCCGGCGCTCCTGTGGAGACTCACGCCCCGCCGGATCAGCGGCCAGAGTGGAAGCTGCCAGAGTGGATGCTGGAGGACTGGCCGCGATCACGATGGTTTCCACAGCGGCGGGCGCCTCTGCGGTCGCCGGATCGTCTTCGGTGGGGTGATCCGCTGCTGGTCGCGGATCACCCAGCACGATTGGCGAACCGTCGTGCAGGGGTGGTTGTGGCAGGCGTGGCTCTGCTGGAGCAGGGCCAGAAGCACTGAGCGGCTGAAGCGGCGTCTTGGGTGCCGGTGGGACATGCGCTCGATCAGAGGGAGCCGCGGCGGTAGCTGCCTCCTTGACCGTCACTGTGGCGGCCCCCGCTCCAGCGGGTTGCTTCAGGCGTTCCAGGGCGCCGCGTGCGCTCAGGGTCCCGGGGGCGTCCTTCAGGGGGGCCAGTCTGGCAGGCAGGCCGCCCAGCGTGTCCAGGGTCTGGGCCAGATCACGCAGGTCGGCCTGGGCGCTGGCTTCACGCGCGCCCCAGGCGAGACCGGCCCCGGCCAGCATGACCTCGCCGTCCACGCTCCACAGTTGCGCTGGTGCGACACCGCCGTGGACCAGTCCAGCGCTGTGCAGAGCGTCGAGGGCCTGAAGTGCCCCTCGCGCGGCCAGCAGGGGATCGGCAGCCGGCTGGGCATGCAGCGGCAGCTCAGAAACCACGTAGGCCTGCCCGCCATCCATGCCATGGTCGGTAAAGGGCAGCAGCGCCGGATGGTCCGGAAGGTCGGGCACTGCCACGGGGCCAGGCAGCAGGTGCAGCAAAACCGGCATGCCCGTCAGGCGGTCGGTGGCGCGCAGCGTGCGCACCGTCTGCTGATTGCCAGAGAGCTCGCGCGCCGCCACGTAGGGACCGATGGGCTTCACGGGGGCCAGTATACCGGCGTGCAGGCGCCTTCCGGGCCGGCAGTGTGAGATGTTGTCTTGCCGCGTGCGCGGCTTTGCGCTACTACTGAAAGGATATGCATGACGCCCTACTCAGCGCCCTGAGCACCGTGAATGACCCGGAACTGCACCGTGACCTGGTTTCGCTGGGCATGATTGAGCGGGCTGAACTGCTCAGCGGGGTCGCGCACGTCAAGGTGAACCTCACCACGCCCGCCTGCCCCCTTAAGGGCCGGATCGAGGCCGATGTGCGCGCTGCGGTACTGGAGGTTCCGGGCGTGCAGGACGTGCAGGTGACCTTTGGCGCGACGGTGCGCCAGGCAGCCCAGCCCGCGCTGCCCGGAGTCAAGCACGTCGTGTTGATTGGCAGCGGAAAGGGAGGCGTGGGCAAGAGCAGCGTCGCCGTGAACCTGGCTGCGTCTCTGGCCCGCGACGGCGCGCGGGTCGGGCTGCTGGACGCCGATGTGTACGGCCCCAGCGTGGCGCACATGATGGGCCAGGGTGCCGCGCGGGTCACCGCCAACGAGCAGCGCAAGATGCAGCCCATCGAGGCACACGGCCTGCGCTTTCTGAGCATGGCCAATCTCTCGCCGGCCGGGCAGGCCCTGGTATGGCGCGGGCCGATGCTGCACTCGGCCATCCAGCAGTTCATCAAGGACGCGGCCTGGGGCGAACTCGATTACCTGATTGTGGACCTCCCGCCTGGGACCGGGGACGTGCAGCTCAGCCTGACCCAGACTGTGCAGGTCACGGGGGCCGTGATCGTGACCACCCCTCAGGACGTGGCATTGATCGATGCGGCCCGTGCCATCGATATGTTCCGTAAGGCCAGTGTTCCGGTGCTGGGCATCGTGGAGAATATGAGCTACTTCGTGGCGCCCGATACCGGGCACACCTACGACCTGTTCGGGCGCGGGGGCAGCCGCAAGCTGGGCGAGCAGTACCCCCTGCTGGGCGAGGTGCCCCTGAACGTGGAGGTGCGCCAGGACGCGGATCAGGGGATCCCGGCCGTGCTGGCACACCCCGAGACCGCTGCTGCCCAGGCCCTGATCCAGGTCGCCCGCAATCTGGCCGGGCAGGTCAGTGTGCGGGCCCTTAGCCAAAGCCTTGCGGACCTGCCGGATCAGCTGACCGTCGTATGAGCCTGCCCCTGCCTGCTTCCTCGGCGTCCAGCGTGTCTCCGGAGCGGACGAAGACGCGCCTGCTGGACCTGGTCAAGCGGTTTGGCCCGCAGACCGCGCAGGATCTGGCGTCGCGGCTGGATGTCAGCGTCCCGGCGGCCCGCCGTCACCTGGGTGACCTGCTGGAACAGGGAATGCTGGAAGCCAAGGTCGAGAAACCGGGTGGCCGGGGCCGGCCTCAGCATGTGTTTGCACTGACGGAGCGGGGGGAGGCGGCCTTTCCCAATACGTACTCCGGGCTGTGCGTTGATGTGCTGCATCACTTACGCGACCTGTTCGGTCAGGGTGCGGTGCTCAAGGTGCTCGACGCCCGCAGTCTGGCCCTGGCAGAGCGGCTGCGTACGGAACTGGCAGGAGCCGCCACCCTGGGTGAGCGGGCCGAGGGCCTCGCGGCTCATCTCACCGAACTGGGCTTCGATGCTGTGGCTCACCGGGAGTCAGTAGGAGCGGGTGGGGAAGAGGTGTGGTACATCACGCAGCGGCACTGCCCCAATCTGTCGGTGGCCCGCCAGTATCACGAACTGTGCGTCTCGGAACTCACCCTTTACCGAAATCTGTTTGGTGTCCCGGTGAGCCGTGAGACCCGTATTGCCTGTGGGCAGGGGTGTTGCCGCTACCGTATCGGCGCGGCTGGGCCATGAGCCTACCCGGCCCGTCACAGCTTGTGCTGGATCTGGAGCCCCGCAAACCCCTGTACAGCATCGTTGCCTGGCCTCCCGAGCCGCTGGACACCTGGATGCGGCGACGCCAGGAACAGCTGGGCGTCCGTGGATTTGGTCTACCGCACCTGAACCTGCGCGCGCCGTTCCAGACCTCACTGCGCAGCAGCGAGCTGGTGGCGGCTTTCCGGTCTGTGCTGCGCGGCGAGCCCGAATTCGAGGTGAGGATCAAGGGTTGGAAGCAGCTTCCCAATGTCATTTTTCTGGAATGCGAACTTGACTCAACATTGCGGCGCCTGCACGATCACCTGCTGGAGGTGGGCCCGTCCAGCCGTGCGGTCCACGATGGTGAGCTGTACCGCCCGCATCTGACGCTTGCGCTGGGGGTGTTGCCCTGGGCCGAGCCGCTGCTGTGGGAGGCCGTTCAGCCCATGAGGCCCCCGATAGACCGCTTTACCGTGCACGCGCTGAGCCTCACCCGGGAGGAACGTGGCGAGGTCCAGGAACTGCACACCTTTCCGCTTGAAGCTGCGCCGGATGCCTGCCCGGTGCTGATGACCCACGACGCCGAACCCAGCTGACTCGCATCCCCATGCAGCGAGGAGAGCTGCCTCCTTCGAAGGGCCATATTGGCTGGAATGGCTCAGGCGGTCGCCTCAGGTCACTGCTCTCAGGTTCGGCAGGCCAGAGAAAACCGGCGACGTGCTGACCTGAGACCGCAGTTCAGGCCTGCTGCCCCAACCAGTTGACTGTGATGATGCCCCTGGATGCCACAGCCCCGAGGTGTCGCGGAGGGATCAGGGGTTTCTAATTGCTCGGCCACAGGGCAGCTGCACATGAGGGGGGGCGGGGAAGGTAATCCCGGCCCCCCTCGCTGTGATCCTGAAGCTCAGGCAGGCGTCGCTACACGCATCAGGCTGCTCAGGGCGGCGCTGAACTGCTCGTAGCCGGCGAAGTCCAGCTGCTGCTCGTTGTCCGACAGCGCCGTCGCGGGGCTGGGGTGCACCTCGACGTGAATGCCGTCGGCGCCCACGGCCAGCGCGGCCCTGGCCAGTGGAATCAGCAGGTCGCGGCGGCCGGCAGCGTGCGTCACGTCCACAATGACGGGCAGGTGAGTTTCCTGTTTGGCCAGTGCCACGGCGCTGAGGTCCAGGGTATTGCGGGTCCATTTCTCATAGGTGCGGATGCCGCGCTCGCACAGGATGACCTCGTTGTTGCCTTCAGACAGGATGTACTCGGCGGCGTACAGCCACTCCTCGATGGTGGCCGACAGGCCACGCTTAAGCAGCACCGGACGGCGGGCACGGCCCACCTCGCGCAGCAGGGCGAAGTTGTGCATGTTTCGCGCGCCGATCTGCAGGATGTCGGCGTACTCGGCCACGACCTCCACGTCGCGGGTGTCCATCACCTCGGTGATAAACAGCTGGCCATGCTCACGGGCCACGCTGCTGCCCAGGATCAGGCCGTCCACGCCCATGCCCTGGAAGCCATACGGGCTGGTGCGGGGTTTGTAGGCGCCGCCGCGCAGGATTTTCACCCCCTTACTTTTCAGGAAGGCGGCCGTCAGCTCCATCTGCTCTTCGCTCTCGATGCTGCAGGGCCCGGCGATGATGATGGGCGGCTCGTTGCCACCGATTCGGACGCCATCGATATCCAGCACTGTGTCGTCCTGCTTGACCTTGCGCGAGACCAGCAGCTGCTTCTTGTCGTTGCTTTCCTCGAGCGCCAAGCTGGCCTTGAAAATTTCCTTAAAGATGGCCTTGACGGTCGAGGCCGGGAAGGGCCCAGGATTCAGCGCCTCCAGGTCTCGCAACTGCTGCTCCTCGCGCGCAGGATCATAGTGTTGTGGCCGACCTTCCTGGGTCTTGGCGTGGCCAATCTGGGCAACCACTTCGCCGCGTTTGGACATGAGAGTCAGGAGTTCTCGATTGATCTGGTCGATCTCGGCGCGGAGATCGTCAATGCTGCGTTGTACCGGGGTCATGGCCCGCAGTGTAGGAGCCTCGGCCGGAGCCTTTCACTCGCACTGCTAGTCAATTGACAAGAGTTGTCCAGGTCCTGTCCAGGCTACCTGGCCAGCAGGGTGCCGGCCCCTTCAGCTGGGTGTGCTGTCCGGCGTATTCACCATATGAATGGCCACCCTGCTCAGCGCGGCGTACAGTTCCCGGGCGTCGTCAGGAGTAATGTCAGGCGTCTGGTGCAGGGCGGCTTTCATGCAGGCCAGCCACGCCTGAGCAAGCTCGACCGTAATGGGAAAGGGCAGATGCCGGGCCCGCAGACGCGGATGTCCGTAACGCTGGTGGTACAGCGGTGGTCCCCCGAGAAATCCGGTCAGAAAGGCCAGTTGCTTCTCGGCCGTGTGCCTCAGGTCGGCTGGGAAGATCGGTGCCAGGTCCGGATGGGAAGCGACCAGGGAATAGAAGCGGTCCACCAGGGCGTGCAGGGCCTGGGGACCGATGCGTTCGTACAGGCTGCCACCTGTGCTCAGAGACATGGAGGCCGACATCCTGCTCACGGTAGCGCGCACGCCAGGCTACAGACCGTGGAACGGACCACCCGGCCGCACAGACTGGCAGGTTCGCTGCTGGAGCATCTGTGGCCCAGGCCGATCAGCTGCCGGCGACGGGGTGGCCCTGGGTACGGCTGTGCTGAGGCCTCAGGCTATTTGTCGAGTTCGGCGCAGTCGTTGTCGGTGGCCAGCTTCAGTTTGGCGGTTTTTGCCGCAGCCTGATATCGCTGGTAATTCTTCTCGCGGGCGTCGGTATTCAGCACCTTGTCCTTGAGCTTCTTGAGCAGGCTGTCGCGGACCGCGTCGCTGCCCTGGCTGGCCCGTTTAAGACAGAAGGAGGTGATGAGGTGCAGCTGCAGATGGCGGGTCAGCTCAGCCGGGGTGACATCAGAATTGTCGCCCATGGTCTGCAGGACCAGAGCAGCGCGCGCAGCGGCGCGCTGGTGGGCCGGGGACTGGTCGAACTCTCGCTTGACCAGCGCTTCCACGTCAGGGCGCAGATCGATGGTGAGGGTGGAAGACCCGACTGCGTCGCCATTGAGCATGGCGGCCATGGATGTTCCTTCCGCATACGCGGGAGCAGATACGAGCAGAGCCCCAACCGTGAGATTTACGAGAGCAGTGTGAGAAAATCGCATACCGCGAGACCGTAACACAGCTTCTCTTACGAAACTCCTACAAAAGGCTCTGCAGTTGAGAAAAGTCCATTGCGATGAGACTTTCAGCGGTGGAACAGAGCCTTGAAAACTTGCGCGAGACGGCCCAGAGTCGACAGGCAAATGCAGCATGACTTCGCTACGGTCGCATCCTGGGAAGGCGCAATTGCCCTGGGCCGTCGAGAGCACACATAACTCCAAACACGGTGAGCCCGACAGGTGGGCAGGACCTGGCAGCCGACACAGGCTGAGACAGCTCTGGATGCCCGCCGTTGAAGAGATCCAGGCCCTGTGGCGGGTGCTGTGGTCGGGACGCGGCCTTTGTGATGAAGCTGCCAGTCTGCATGTGCCGGGTCAGGACAAGCAGCCGGAACAGAACACGGCCAGCACACGCAAATGTAGTTCACGAAACGACAGCGAAACTTCCTTGCACAAGAAAGAAATGGGTCAGGCGAGAGGAGTTAACTTCAACATATCTCCATCGCACATCAACCCTTTCTCTTTCGGAGGCCATATGCTCACCGTGCATCTGCATCTAGCTGGCGGCGACACAATAGCTCTGGAGATGTCCCCCTCTCAGAAAGACCGGCTCAGCCGGACCATTAATCAGGCCACACTTCCAACCCTGCCATTCGTTGCCTCAGTCAATGGCACGACCGTAGAAATTCCGTGGCGGTCCATAGCGTACCTAACGTCTTATCCTCACATTCAACACGCGGCGCTTGAAGCTGCTGACTGACCTCCGCCCCGTCTCAGGACGGGGCTTGTCGTAGCTTCTGCTCCGATTCAACGAAACCACGACAGTCAGAAGGCTTCAGGGTCGTTTTCAAGGGGCTGCGTCCTGTCAGGATTTTCCCCACCGTGACAAGGAATAGCCCCGCCGTTAAGCGGGGCTTTCTTCTGGCTCGGCAGGCTGGGGTCGAACCAGCGACCATTCGATTAACAGTCGAACGCTCTGCCACTGAGCTACTGCCGAATCCTGCGCCTGAGGCGCGTGTGGCGCACTGTTTCCAGCGCGAGAGGGATAGTAGCATGCGTCTCCCAGCCGCGCAAGTCCTGCTCAGGCCTGCGCGCCACCGGGCATCAGGGTGCCAGGAGTGACCCCCAGACGTTTCAACGCTTCGGCCCAGCGCTGCGGCGCCGGAACCTCCCAGAGCAGTTCAGGGGTGGTCTGCTCTACCCAGATCCAGGCACCTTCGCGCGCCTCCTCCTCAAGCTGTCCGGCGGTCCAGCCGGCGTACCCCAGCACCAGCATGTACTCCTGACCGCTGGCCATCACGGCGCGCAGGACATCCAGGCTGCTGGACAGGTGCAGGTCATCTACCAGTTTGACTTCGCCGTCCAGACCCACCGGGTGGTGGTACAGGCACCAGCCCAAGGTGGGGTCCACCGGGCCGCCCAGCCACGCCCGCCGGGTCTGGCCGGGCGCGTCTGCCATCAGCTCGGCTACCGTCTGAGGGGTCGGAGCGTTCACGATCAGGCCCATTGCGCCCTTGCGGTCGTGTTCCAGCAGCAGAATCACGGTCCCCTCGAATACCTCGCCCTGCAGGTGCGGGCTGGCCACCAGGAAAGTCAACGGTGCAGACATTGGCTTCAGAATACCGGGCCTTGGGTCCAGAAACAGGGAAAGCCCCCACCGTTAACCGGTGGGGGCCATTGAGAAAGGCTGAAGCTGGGTTCAGGCGCGCGCGCCACCGGCTCCGCTGCGGCGGCTGGTCTTGCGCTTGCTTGTGGTGGCTGGAACTGCGACCCCGGCCTCGCGGGGGGTTTCCAGCGCCTTCAGGCCGCCCACGAGGGCCACGTCCAGCACCTGATCGACTGTCTCGCAGGGGTGGAAGCGCATCGAGCTGCGCAGGTGCAGCGGGATGTCACGCAGGTCGGGTTCGTTGGCTTTGGGCATGATCACATGCTTGATCCCCGCACGCCGCGCACCCAGAACCTTTTCCTTCAGGCCACCGATGGGCAGGTAACGGCCCGTCAGGGTCATTTCACCGGTCATCGCCACGTCGTGACGGGCCGGGATGCCGGTCAGGGCACTGATCAGGCTGGTGGCCATGGCGCCGCCTGCGCTGGGGCCTTCCTTGGGAATGGCTCCGGCGGGGACATGCACGTGGATCTCGCTGTTGTCCAGCCGCTCCTTGTCGATGTGGAAGCGTTCGGCGTGGCTCTTGGCGTAGCTCAGGGCGGCGCGGGCCGACTCCTTCATTACATCGCCGAGCTGTCCGGTCAGGACCAGTCCCTTGCCGGGCATGATGCTGGTCTCCACGAACAGGATGTCTCCGCCGACGGGCGTGTAGAACATCCCGGTCGAGACGCCGACCATATCTTCCTTGCCTTCGGATTCCGGAGTGTGACGGGCCTGTCCCAGATAGCGGTCGAGTTCCTTGTCGGTGACCTTGACGCGCTTGACCTCTCCGGTGGCGATGCGGCGGGCGACCTTGCGGGCCACCGTGCCGATCTCGCGCTCCAGATTGCGCACGCCGGCTTCACGGGTGTAGTAGCTGATCAGTTTTTCCAGGGCCGCGTCGGTAAAGCTGATCTGGTTGGCCTTGAGGCCGTTCTGGGTCAGCTGGCGGGGCATCAGGTAACGCTTGGCGATTTCCAGCTTCTCCTGCTCGATATAGCTGGAGAAGTCGATGACTTCCATGCGGTCCATCAGCGCCGGCGGAATCTGCTCGGGGTAGTTGGCGGTCGCAATGAACATCACTTCGCTAAGGTCAAACGGCACGCCCAGGTAGTGATCGGTGAAGTGCTGGTTCTGCGCCGGGTCCAGCACTTCCAGCAGCGCGCTGGAGGGGTCACCCTGGTAGCTGGTGCCCAGCTTGTCGACCTCATCGAGCAGAATCACCGGGTTCTTGGTGCCGGCAGTGCGGATGCCCTGGATCAGGCGGCCGGGCATGGCGCCGATATAGGTGCGGCGGTGACCACGGATGTCCGACTCGTCACGCGCGCCGCCCAGCGCGATACGCACGTACTTGCGTCCCAGCGCCCGGGCAATGCTCTGCGCGATGCTGGTCTTCCCGACGCCAGGAGGGCCGGTGAACACCAGAATCGGGCCCTTGTTGACGTCCTCGGCGCTCAGCTCACCGCGATCAGCGCGTTCCTTGCGCAGCCGGCGCACGGCCAGGAATTCCAGCACGCGGTCCTTGACCTTCTCCAGACCGTAGTGATCCTCGTCGAGCACCTGCGCGGCTTCCTCGACGTCCAGACGATCTTCGCTGCGTGCATTCCAGGGCAGTTCCGTGACCCAGGTGAGGTAGGTGCGGATCACCGACGCCTCGGCAGCGTCCGGGTGCATGCGGGCCAGGCGGTTGACCTCGCGATCAATCTCCTTTTTCACGTCAGGCTTGAGCTCCAGCGCCTCGATCTTGGTGCGGAAGGCTTCTGCCTCGTCGGCGTCCTCGCCGTCCTCGCCGCCGTGGAGTTCCTTCTGGATGACCTTCATCTGCTCGCGCAGGTAGTACTCGCGCTGGTTCTTGTCGATCTCTTCTTTCACCTGGGCGCGGATGCGGGCCTGCACGGCCTGGACTTCCTGCTCGGTGTCCAGCAGCGTCAGCAGGCGGCGAATGCGCTCGGTAACGGTGGCGGTTTCCAGCAGGGCCTGCTTGTCTTCCAGCTTGAAATCCAGGTTGAAGGCGATGTGGTCGGCCATCTCGCCGGCGTCATCCTTGCCCTGGATGGTCTGGACACTCTCGGCGCTGACCTTGCCGCCTGCGGCAATGCTTTCAAACTTCTCGCGCAATTCGCGGGTCAGGGCCTGCAACTCCACAGTGGGGCCGCTCTGCACCGGCAGGGGCTGAATGTCGGCTGTCAGGTGCTCGTCGCGGCGGTAGTTGCTCGCACGCACCCGGGCCACTGCCGAGACCAGCATCTGCACCGTGCCGTCGGGATTCTTGCGCACGCGCAGCACGTTGCAGGCGGTTCCAATTTCGTAGAGGTCACTGCCCTGCGGATCATCCACGTCCTTGTCCTTCTGGGACACGATCAGGATGACCTTCTCGCCCTGCATGGCGGCCTCGATGGCATTGATGGAAATGGCGCGGCTGGCGTCAATATGCTGCACCATCGTGGGGTAGATCACGCTGCCACGGACCGGGCAAACGGGAACATTCTTGGGAAGAACATGTTCGGTGGGCATTGAGGTGCTCCTTTGGCCCGTGAGGGTCTTGCTCTGAGAGGCGGGTCTCCGGCGCTCCTGATGCCAGGAAACTTGAGCGTGAATATATCAAGTTTGGGCAGTTGGGGCAAGCATGTAATCCCACTCTGCCAGGAGGCTTAAAGAGTGTCTACCACGCCAAAAGTCTACGACCCCCGGCATGACAGGACACTCACCTCCGGCTGACGGAACATTCACCCTCCGGGTTATCCACCCCTGGCCTCAGGCCAGCAGGTCACGCGCGATGATCAGCTTCTGGATCTCGCTGGTGCCCTCGTAGATGCGCAGCAGGCGCTGGTCACGGTAGTACCGCTCGACCGGCGAGTCCTTCATATAGCCCATGCCGCCGGCCACCTGGACCGCCTTGTCGGCGACCTGTGAGAGCGCTTCGGTGGCGTGGTATTTCGCCACACTGGCCATGCGGCGCACGTCCTGGTTCTGGTCCACCATCCAGGCGACCTTCTGCCACAGCAGACGGCTGGTCTGAATGGCAATCTCCATCTCGGCCAGCATGAACTGCACCGCCTGGAACTCGGCAATCGGCTGTCCGAACTGCTCGCGGGTCTTGGCATGCGCCACGCTGAGGTCCAGCAGCCGCTGCATAGCGCCGGTCGAGCGCGCCGCAATTCCCACCCGGCCGTTGGTCAGGATGCCCAGGGCCTCGCGGTAGCCCAGATGTTCGGGGCCCAGCAGGTTGGCGGCCGGCACCTCGGCGTCCTGAAAAATGACCTCTGAGGACAGGGCGCCCTTCTGGCCCATCTTCTCGTCCACCTTCCCGATGCTCAGGCCGGGGGTGTTCTGCGGCTCGACCAGAAAAGCGCTCATGCCGCGGGTGCCCTTGCCCGGGTCGGTGATGGCAATCACGGTCAGCAGCCCGGCAATCGGGGCGTTGCTGATGTAGTGCTTGGTGCCGTTGAGGATATACATGTCGCCGCGTTTCTCTGCGCGCGTGCGGATATTGGCGGCGTCCGAGCCGCTGCTGGGCTCGGTGATCGCGAAGCCGGCAATGCACTCCCCACTGGCCATGCGTGGGAGGAAACGCTGCTTCTGGTCCTCATTGCCCAGTTTGACCAGCCCCGAGGTCCCGATACTGGCGTGCGCACTGATCACGCCGCCAAAGCCCATGTGGCCCTGACCCAGCGCCTCGTACACGGCGCAGCGGCCCAGTGCGCCCAGCCCCACGCCACCGTATTCCTCGGGAATGCTCAGCCCGAACAGGCCCAATCCGGCGGCTTCGCGCAGCAGTTCCGGCGGCACGGCATTGGTGTCCTCGATCTCATGAGCCCGCGGCTCCACACGCGACAGCATGAAGTCACGAATGATGGTCTGCATTTCCCGCAGGTCTTCGGGCAACTCGAAATTCATAGGCAACCTCCATCCCACCCCGCGCGGTACCGGCATCTGTTCCCACACGCGCGGGACGCGTGGACACCGAAGAACGTTTGGACGTGAAGTAAATTAGCGCATGCCCTGGTGAGTGCGGCGACAGGCGTATCCAGAACCTGGACAGGAGGATGCATCGGCAGCAGACGCTGATCAGGCCTTCCTGCTTGGCCGCAGGCAGATGCAACCATGCGGGATGGCTTCTCCCTGACTTTGGCCCGGTTGCCGCGCATCACAGGGCGAGGGCTGGGCAACAAACTGTTCTGAACAAACAGGGGTCGGAGGTTCAGCTACCCGCTCCGGCAGAGATCGGCCAAATCAGAGGGGGCCGGGTGGCCCCTGGCACGTCTGAGAGCAGGCATTGACACCCTGCGCATCACCCCCTAGGATGTGTGGGCCTGTGAAGGTTTCGGATCAGGGCATGGTGGGTTTAGCTCAGCCGGTTAGAGCGCCGCTCTGTGGAAGCGGAGGTCGTGGGTTCAAATCCCATAATCCACCCCAACAAGTCCCGGCCCGCCGTCAGGTGAGGTCGGGCTTTTTCTTGCGGGGATGGCGGAATTGGTAGACGCACTAGACTTAGGATCTAGTTCCCATAGGGAGTGAGGGTTCAAGTCCCTTTCCTCGCACCAGCATCAGCAGCTATATGCGGCCCGCACCCGATGTCACTGGGTGCGGGCCGCAGCCGTGTGTACTCACTTCCTGTGCCATACGGCACATGCGGCAAATGCCGTATGATGCTTGGCGGCATGCCGCGCGCGCGCCTCTTTGCTCCACCGTGGGGAATGAGGCGGGATGCGGACGGCACGGCAACAATCAACACGGATTGCCCGCCGGGGGCCGCTCCGCACAGGAGCAAGCGCCTTTCGGCAGGCACGGACGGGAGACGAGACGCAATGGCAGAGCTGATCAGTAGAGAAGGCAACAAGGTGGAATTCAAGGTGGCGGTGCCCGCTGCCGAAGTAAACCGCGCGTATGAGCAGGTCTGGGCCGGTCTGGCCCGCGACGTGCGCGTTCCCGGGTTCCGCCCCGGCAAGGCCCCGCGCAAGGTCATCGAGGGCCGCGTGGGCAAGGGCTACGTGGAGCAGGAAGTGCGTGACCGCCTGTTGCAGGTTCACTACCCCCAGGCTGCCCGCGAGCTGAAGCTGAGCCTGGTAGACGCGACCATCGATCCCCAGGACCTGAACAGCGGCAAGGACTTTACCTTCAACGTGCGCGGCGAGACGTACCCCGAGGTCACCCTGGGCGACTGGAGCGACCTGAAGCTTGAAGCAGCCTCCCCCGAAATCACCGAGGACGTGCTGAGCCGCACCCTCAGTGACCTGCAGGAGCGCAACGCCACCTTCGAGAGCGTGGACCGTCCCATCGAGGCCAGCGATCAGGTGACCATCGAGGAGCAGGGCGAAGACGGCGGCACCTACCCGGTGTACCTCGACGTGGCCGAAGCTCACGTCCGTGACGCGCTGCTGGGCAAGAACAAGGGAGACACCGTGGAAATCACCGTGCCAGCCCACCAGCACGGTGCCCACGAGCACGCCGAGCACACCGTCACCGTCACGATCATGGACGTGAAGACCAAGCAGCTGCAGGAGCTGAATGACGAGTTCGCCAGCAGCCTGAACTTCGAGTCGCTCGAGCGCCTGCGTGCGGATCTGCGTTCCGAGCTGCAGCGCCGCGCCCAGCAGGAAGGCGACAACGCCCGCCGCGAAGAATTCGTCACCCACCTGACGGGGCGCATGCAGGCCGATATCCCCCAGGCCCTGCTGGAGCGCCGCCGCGAAGCGATGATGCAGGAGATTCAGGATGACCTGAGCCGCCAGGGCGTCAAGTGGAGCGAGTACGAGACCTTCATGAAGGAGCAGGGCAAGCTCGACGAGTTCATGGCCGACCTGTCCAAGAACGCCGAGACGCGCGTCAAGCGTGATCTGGCTCTGGAAAAGCTGGCCGAGGACCTGAAGGTGCAGGTCAGTGACGCCGAGTTCAACCAGACCATGACCATGCTGGCCCAGGCCAACGGCCTCAGCCCGGAGCAGCTGAGCAAGCAGCTCGGGCCCAACGGCATCAACTCCTACTACGCTAGCATCGTGCGTGAGCGCGCCCTGCAGCAGGCCATCGCGCAGCTGGCCGCTCCCCAGGGCGGAGCAGAGGCTGAGCAGGGTGAGCAGCAGGCAGAAGACCAGGGAGAAGTGGCCGCGAAGAGCGAAGAGTAAGACCGTTCTGACGGGGGTGGGTCCTGAGGGGCCCACCTTTTTTTATTGATGTCGGTGGCGTGCTGCTTACTCTGCTCAGGGGCCTCACCGAGTGCACCCATTCCGGATGACCGGTCCTCCATCTGCCAGAGGACGTGGGAAGTCTCCTGACTGTTCTGCGGGGCACGATATTGCACCTCATGCACGCAGCCCCGGCTGCGGTCAACCAGGTTGCCGGCAGGAATCTGGACTCGATTCATTGAACGGACGTTCAAAGAATGTTAGCTTGCGGATATGACTGCACCTCCGACCTCCCGTCTGTCCCTGGGCATTGTGGCCATGGGCGCCTATACCCCCGAACGCATCGTGCGCAACGAGGACTTCGAGGCACGTATGGACACCAATGCCGCCTGGATCGAGAGCCGCACCGGCATCCGTGAACGGCGCTTTGCCGCCGAACATGAGTACACCTCCGACATGGGAGTGCGCGCGGTTCAGGACATGCTGCGGCGTGACCCGCAGGCCCTGACCGATGTGGACGCCATCATCTGTGCGACCGTCAGCCCCGACGCGCTGATGCCCTCGACCGCTGCACTGATCGGCATGCAGGTTGGGCTGGTCGGCGCGGCGGCCTTTGACCTGTCGACCGCCTGCAGCGGTTTTGTTTACGGCCTGAGCGTGGCGTCCGGGCTGATCTATGCCGGCACGGCCCGCCGGGTTCTGGTCGTCGGTGCCGAAGTCCTGAGTAAGATCGTGGATCACGACGACCGCAACACCGCCATTCTGTTCGGCGATGGCGCCGGAGTCGCCGTGGTGGGGCCGGTGCCGGAAGGCTATGGGTTCCAGGACTTTGTGCTGGGAGCCGATGGCAACGGAGGATCGAGCCTGTACATGCGCAGCGTGGCCAAGACGCTGCCCGGCGGCTTTGCCATGGGCGATTTCACCGGCATGAACGGCCGTGAAGTTTTCAAGTTCGCGGTGCGCGTGCTGGGAGAGAGCGGAACCCAGGCCCTGGAAAAAAGCGGTCTGACCACCGCAGACGTCGACTGGGTCATTCCGCATCAGGCCAATGTGCGCATCATCGAGGCAGCCATGGAGCGGTTCAGGCTGCCCATGAGCAAAACGATCATCAACCTCGACCGCTATGGCAATACCTCCAGTGCGACCGTGCCGCTGGTGCTGCGCGAGGGTGTGGACGACAGCCGCATCCGCGATGGACAGCAGCTGCTGCTGATTGCGTTCGGCGGTGGCCTGAGCTGGGTGGCCGGCACCATGAAGTGGTGGGGTGGGACGCCAAGCCTCCAGCCGGACCGCGCCGCAGAGCACATCGCCGGGGTGCAGGGATGAGCGCAGGACCCAGAATTGCGGCCCTGTTTCCTGGACAGAACTCCCACTCGGTAGGCATGGGCGCCGATATTGCCGCGAACTTTCCAGCCGCCCAGGAGATCTACAGCAGTCTGGACGGGACCCTGCCCGGCCTGCGCACCCTGATCGAGCTGGGCCCCCTTGAAGACCTGACCCTGACGGCCAACCAGCAACCGGCCCTGGTGGCCGCCAGCGTTGCCTCCTACCGTGCCTGGCACGCACAGACCGGTCTGACCCCGGTGGTGGCTGCCGGGCACAGCTTGGGGGAGTACAGCGCCCTGGTGGCCGCTGGCGTGCTTGACCTGCACGACGCGTTGCGCCTGACCCGGCAGCGTGGGGAACTGATGCAGCAGGCGGTGCCGGTCGGAGTGGGCGCCATGAGTGCGGTGATGGGCGACCCGGCAGCCGTGCAGGAAGTCTGTGCTTCGGTGGCTGCCCAGACCGAGCAGGTCGTGCAGCCAGCCAACTTCAACGCGCCCACCCAGACTGTTATTTCCGGGGACAAGGCAGCGGTTGAGGCCGCTTCTGCGGAACTCAAGACCCGCGGCCTGAAAGCCATTCCGTTGAAAGTCAGCGCGCCTTTCCACTGTGCCCTGATGGGCCCGGCCGCCGAGGGCCTGGCGCCTGCCCTGCGCTCGGCGACCTATGGCGCCTATGCTTTCCCGGTGGTGGCCAATGTCACCGCCGAGCCGGGGCAGGACCCTGCGTCCACGGCAGCGTTGCTGGAAGAACAGATCACGGGCGCGGTCCGCTGGGTAGACACCATCCGGGCTCTGGACGACATGGGAGTGGACGTCTTTATCGAGTTTGGCCCTGGAACGGTCCTGACCGGACTGGTCAAGCGCATCCTGCCGGAAGCCCGGACCCTGAACGTAGGGACAGCCGAGCAGATCAGGAATTTCTCGCTGTGAATCCAGGCACCACCCCGGAACTGTTAGCCAGTCTGCTGGAGGTCCGGGATACAGTCAGCGATTACGTGCGTGGCCTGAGCGTGGCCCAGTTCACGGCCGGCACGGATCAGCGCTGGTCTCCGGCGCACCATTTGGATCATCTGGAACGCTCCAATGCTCCGGTCGCCGCAGGCCTGGGCCTGCGTGAGCGTCTGCCGCTCGCGCCCCGGGAACAGCCGAAGAGGTCTTTCGAGCAGGTGCAGGCTGCCTACCGGGCCCGGCTGGCCGGGGGCGCCCGGGCCAGTGGCCGCTTTCTGCCGGAGCCCACGAATGATATGGGCACGCAGTTGCAACGCTACCGTGGCACTCTGGAGGCCCTGCATGGGCAGGTGCAGGGCTGGCCGGACCACGAACTCGACGCCCGGAGCATGCCGCATCCGGTGCTGGATATGCTGACGGTACGCGAGATGCTTTACTTCACCATTGAGCACAACCTTCATCACCTCCGGGGGATGCAGGCCCGATTGGAGCATTCATGACTGAACCGCAACAGAGCACGACCTCAACGGGCAAGGTTGCCCTCGTGACCGGCAGCAGCCGTGGCCTGGGCCGAGCCATGGCCCTCCAGCTGGCCCGCAGCGGCTTCTCGGTCGCCATTCATTACGGACGCAATCAGGCGGAAGCCGAAAAAGTAGCCGCCGAAGCACAGAGCCTTGGCGTGCGGGCCGAAGTCTTCGGCGCCGACCTCACCGCGCCGGCCAACGCCTCGGCCCTGGTCGATGAGGTCATTGCCCGGATGGGTCGCCTGGACGTGCTGGTCAACAATGCCGGTATCACCCGTGACACCCTGGCCATCCGCATGAAGGACGAGGACTGGGACGCGGTGCTGCAGACCAACCTCTCCAGCGCCTTTACGGCCAGCCGCGCCGCGATCCGGCACATGATGCGGGCGCGGTCAGGCCGGATCATCAACATTGCGTCGGTGGTGGGCCTGATGGGCAACCCCGGGCAGGCCAATTACGTGGCCAGCAAGGCCGGCCTGATTGGCCTGACTAAGGCGCTGGCCAAGGAGTACGGCGGGCGCGGCATCACCGTGAACGCTGTAGCCCCGGGCTTTATCCAGTCGGACATGACGGCGGAGCTGAACGAGGACACCCGCAAGACCTACCTCGCCGGCATTCCCCTGGCCCGTTTCGGTCACCCAGAAGACGTGGCGGCCCTGGTGGTTTTTCTCGCCAGTGACGCGGCAGGGTACATCACCGGCCAGACCATCGGTGTGGACGGCGGGCTGCACCCGCACTGAGGACCGGCGCCGGATCAGAACGGCAGCTGGAGCGCCATATTCAACGTGCCTGCGCCTCCTGGAAGCAGGGCACCGGCATGCTCAGGAATTGAACCCTGTCCACTCTGGCGTCGCGTCAGCGCGCCACACGTGTAGACTGGCGCAGACTTCAAAGCAGGAGGTACCGAGCATGGCAACTTTTGATGATGTAAAAGACGTGATTGTGGACAAGCTGGGCGTGGACGGCGACAAGGTGATGCCCGAGGCCCGTTTCGTGGAAGACCTGGGTGCCGACAGCCTGGAGACCGTTGAGCTGATCATGGGTCTGGAAGACAAGTTCGGCATCACCATCAGCGATGAGGACGCCGAGAACATCCGTACCGTTCAGGCCGCCATCGACTACATCGAAAGCAAGCAGTAATCGCGCACCCTGCGCCTGTCGCAGGACACTGAAGGCGGGGGGTGGGATGCGGTGAAGGCCGCGCCCCACCCCTGCCTGCGCGGTAAGGAGAACACATGAGCGTTGCAGGCTTGAAACGGGTGGTGATTACCGGCCTGGGTCCGGTCACGCCCATCGGGACGGGCGCGCAGGCGTACGCCGAGGCGCAGCGCGCGGGCCGCAGTGGCATAAGCCCCGTGACCCACTACGACCCCAAGAATGTGGCCAGCAAGATTGCCGGCCAGGTCAACGATGACCTGACCCCCTGGATTGACGTGCGGGAAGCCCGCAAGCTTGACCGTTACGTACAGCTTGCCCTGGTGGCGTCTGATCTGGCCGTTAAGGACAGCGGTCTGAGTGAGGAAGAGCTGCGCGGGGACCGGACCGGCACGTTGATTGGCAGCGGAATCGGAGGCATCAAGACCTTCGAGGACCAGTCGCGCGTGATGTTCGAGCGTGACGCCAGCCGCGTCAGTCCGATGTTCGTGCCCATGATGATCGCCAACATGGCGACCGGGCATGTGGCCATGCGCTATGGGGCTACCGGGCCCAGCAGCACCGTCGTGACCGCCTGTGCCACCGGCTCGGGCGCTGTAGGGGACGCGGCGCGCTACATCCAGCTGGGGCTGGCTGACCTGATGATCGCTGGGGGCACCGAGGCTGCAGTCACGGAGCTGGCCATGGGCGGCTTTGCCAACATGAAAGCCCTGTCCACCCGCAACGATAGCCCCGAAACGGCCAGCCGGCCTTTCAGCGCTACCCGCGACGGTTTTGTCCTGGGTGAGGGCGCCGGGGTGGTCATCCTGGAAGAGTACGAGCACGCCGTGGCCCGTGGGGCGACGATCTATGCCGAGGTGGTCGGTTACGGCACCAGTGCTGACGCACACCACATCACCATGCCGGCCCCTGAGGGGCGGGGCGCCCAGGTGGCCATGCGTATGGCCCTGGCCACTGCCGGCGTTAACCCCGAGCAGGTGGGCTATATCAACGCCCACGGGACCAGCACCCACTTCAATGACCTGCACGAGACCCAGGGCATCAAGCAGGTGTTTGGAGAGCACGCGTCGAAGCTGGCGGTCAGCAGCACCAAGTCGATGACCGGGCATCTGCTGGGTGCTGCCGGCGCCATCGAAGCGATTGCGGTAGCGCAGGCGCTGAAAGACGGTGTGCTGCCTCCCACCATCAACCTGACAGATCCCGACCCGGAGCTGGACCTGGACTACATTCCGGAAGGTGCCCGGGAACAGCAGGTGGAGTACGCCCTGAGCAACTCCTTCGCGTTCGGTGGCCAGAACGCTGCCCTGCTGTTCAAGCGCGTTTAACGGCGAATATCAACAGAGGGCGGGAAAAGGTTCCTTTGGGAGTCTTTTCCCGCCCTGCTCAACTTCGCTAGGAGCGAGGCCGGGTGACCTCTAGACTGGCGGCCACCCCCCGGCACCGCCCCCGGCAGTGCCAGTCCTCTCACTCCAGCGCCCCATCCGGATTTGCGCGTTCCGACCAGGCAGGTGCGTTCATGCTCGAAGCTCCCCAGATCAGGCCCAGGAAGTCCGCTCGGAAGGAACCAGTCCAGGGTAAGACGGCGGCGCCGCTGTCACGCAAAGCAGGAGTCAGGCCAGCCGGCAACAGCGTGAAGCCCCGGCCGGCGTCAGGTATGGTGACGCCCCGGCCGGTCAGGACTGTTGGCTGCCCGGCGCAGGGTGCTCCAGCTGCGCTGGGTCCGCAGCTGCCTGTCAGGCCGGTCAGCTCACCCCGGCTGAATCTGGCGCCACAGCCCGGCGTCACCCCACCAGCAGCTCAGGGCATCATGGGCCGGTTTCGCAGTAGGCTGACGGAATTGCACAGGTCGGATGCCGGGAAGCGCCTGACCAGCGTGATGAACAGTGCCGGAAAGACGGTGGCGGCTGCCGCGAATTTCGCGCGCAATCCGGTTAAGGGCGTCGCGGATGGGACCTCGGCCATCGGCCGTTATGCGAGTGGCAAAGTTACGCAGTTCAAGAAGTGGTATGCCACACCGGAGGGCAAGGCCAAATTCTGGAAGGGAGTGGCGTTGACTGCCGTGGGTGTAGCCACCGTCGCGTCCGGCGGCGCACTCACGGCTCCTGCGCTGGCCCTGGCGGCCGGGATCAGTGCCGGTGGCGGCGTGGCCGCGCGGGTGGTCGAGAATAAGGTCTTCAACGCGGCGGCAGCCGCCAAGCAGAAAAACGACCGCAAGTACCAGTACAAGGCGAAATCAACCTTCGGGGGAGTCACGGCCAAAAGCATGGCCATTGACGCCGTGGTCGGCAGCGTGGGTGGCCCGGTCTTCAAGTTCGCGGGCAAGGCGCTGGTCGGAACCGCCGCTGCGCTGGGCAAGGGCGCCCTGCCCGCAGCACGTGGCCTCGCGCAACTGGGAGCGGCCGCTGCCCGGGGAAGCGGACGAGCCACCGCCAGACTGGCTGCCAGGGTCATTCCCCGCAATGTGCAGAAGATTTTTGCTCAGGTGGGCCGGCTGGTCAGCAGGAACGTTGCTCAGCCCATCCTGAAGACTGGCAGGGGCCTCGCTGCTGGAGCGCGCAAGATGGCCAGCAAGGCGGGGGCAGGCCTGATGAAGGTCAAAAACAGTGCTGTCCAGCGCCTGACCAGCGTCACTGCGCAGCCACATGCCGCCCTCTCCGCTGCCCAGCGCAAGGCAGTCCGTTTCCTGGTACGTGAGACGCCCAACCTGCGCAGAATTGCCCGGCAGACGCCCACAGCTGTCCGCGACTTTGTGCAGAAGCGGGTCACCGCAGCGCGCCGCGTGGACCACCGGCTGCTGACGCGCTGGAAAATGCAGGTACGCCGCAGCCCAACGGTCAAACTGGCCCGGACCTTCAAGAACGCGGTCGATACCCTGGGCAACCATCTGAGCAAAAACGTGCTGGTCAAGGGAAAGATGGCGCTGGCAGACGGCTTTGACGCTTTAAAGGCCCGGGTTGGGGAGAAGGTCAGCCGGACCAGCATTGCCCCGCATGTCCGCAGTTCAGCCGGAAAAATGTCGAGCCACCTGGACGATATCGTGGCGCGCAATCCGGATGGACACTTCAGCAAAGCGATTCTGGAATTCCGCAGCAGTGGCACGGCGATTCGGACCCACCTGAACAAGGTCTGGGGTGAGGCGAGTCAAGGTCTGAATAAGGATCTGTCGCGTCTGCTGGGACGCCACGGAAGTGTGCAGGCTGACTTCAGGCATCTGGCAGAACAGGGCAACCGGGCGCTGTATGAACAGGAAGTCGCAGCAGCGCGGACACTGGCAACCGACCGTCTGCGGCGGAAAATCGAGCAGGATACAGAAAGAGCTCTGCTGGCTCAGAGGCCTGTCCCCGGTGTCCAAGTCGATATCGAAGCTGTCCGCGAGCAGGCCAGACAGGCTGCACAGAATGCGGTATCTCAGGCGAGTGAGCGCCTCACACGGCAGGCTGAGACCTTCGTGGCTCGTCATCCATCCACGCTGTTGGAAGAGGCTGCGCTCAAGACCCATGCACTGGAAGAAGCTACCAAGGCCACAGAACACTTTTTTGGTAAGAATGCTGCTGGTAAGGGTTTGCTCGAAAGAACAGGGCTGGCTCTGACTGCACCTGCCCGGGCGCCCATCAACGAGCGGCTGGAGAGATACACCAAGATTGCGCAGGCCATGCGTGGCAGCACGCCGCTGGCCTCTACGGCACTGGTCGGCGTAGAAACGGTGAATGAGACCCTCGCTAAGGGCATTCAGACCAACCTGGAAAATCAGCTGAAGGACAAGGTTAATGACCTCAAGGGCACGGGAAGCGAGAAGAAGCCCAAGAAAGCCACAGAGAAAGACGGCTCAGCTCTGGCATCCGTGCTGGACGAAACCCTCAAAGAACTGTTTGCACCCTACACCCTGGAGGAAGTCGAAAGCGACATTGCCAAGAAGATGAATATGAAAGGTGGCGAGTAGTGTTTGGCGTCTTCAACAAGAGAAAGCCCGAGCCACAGCTTCGCCGGGGTGTCGAGATAGGCGAGATGCGGGAGAATGCACTGACTACAGTGGTCAGGCTGGCGGATCTTGGCGGTGAGATCCATTCATTCCAGCAAAAAGAAAGCAATTTGGCTGAGGTCCGCTATAAAGACCTGAATATTCAGGTGCCCATTGTTTTGAACCTGCTGGGTTTACGTCTTTACACCTCACTCGACCAGTGCAATATCCACCAATGCGGCACAGTTACCGAGAAAGCTTTTGCGTACCGGTGTATTGATCACGTCTGCAACACCTGTGCGGGCGTCCGCGCCTTTTTCGACCCCGATTCCGGTGCCCTGACCATTGGTGTGCAGTCGGCTGGCTTCGACGAGCAGTACCGTGCCGACACCCTGATTGACGTCGCCCTGTTCATGCTGGAAGAAGGCGTGATGGAAGCCCGCAGGTACCTGGGGCTCCCTTTTACGGACGCAGAGCGGCCCCGCGTGACCCAGTGGCAGGGCGGCTTCCACTACGGCGAGGGCTTCAAGACCTTTCCCACAGCCACCGAGGCTTTTGCCCGGTTTCTGGAAAAGAAGTATCAGTGCCGTGAGGTGACGCGCGACGCGACCTCAATCCTGCTGAAATCCGGGCCCGTGCAGTATGACGTCAGGTTCTTCGGATGGCGCTTCGGTTACATGGTGACCACCGCGACGCGGGAATTCAAACATGCCTATCAGCATGACGAGCGCTATGTGCGTCTCCAGGAACGGCTGGCCCGGCCGGTCCAGGGCACAGAGCCGGCCAGCGATCTGGCCTGGAACTTCCGGGACCCGGAACGCTCTGCGGTGGCCTACTTCCAGCCGGACGGCACATTCGTGGTCGGCGAGTATGGCTTCGGCAATATTGACACCGACAGAAATGGCGCCGCTTTTGACCGTGTGACCGGTGCCCAGATGCTGAACGTGAAGTTCATGACCTTCCTGGCAGAAGAGCTTTCGGACGACCTCTACTCAGATGAACTAAACCGGCCCACTTGAAGGTGAATCCATGACCGAGAAGAAATCAGCCAAAGTGGCCCGTCCGCGTCCCAAGCCTGCAGTCATCAGGGAACCCCTCTCCCCACTGGCTGTCCTGAAAACGCTGCTGGCAGATCATGGATTTTCAGTCCGGGAAGACCCTGAAGTGGGCCTGAGCTTCATGTTTGAGGGCGGGCAGTATCACCTTCCGCCGCAGGGCAACGATCAGGAGTTCTACCATCTGCTGTTTCCCAACTTCTGGGCGCTGGAATCGGACGAGGAGTATGGCCGCGCGCTTTTTGCCTGTGACGCGGTCAACCGCGAGGCAAAGCTGGTCAAGCTGTATACAGCCGACACAGACGTCTGGGCGGGTGTTGAAGCCCTGCACGCCTCCCCGGAAGCTTTCGTGGCGCAATTGCCCCGGTACCTTGCCTTTGTGCAGGAGGCAGTCCGGGCCTTTCGTGAAGTAATGCTTGCCACCCTGGAGGAGAAAGCGGAGCCCACAGGAGTATCCTGAGCGTCACTTCAAGCGGGCAGAGGTGGGCAGCCACAGACTGACCTCCTTTGTAGCGGCCCTGCGGCCGTCAGGCACGGACTGACATAGCGGTGACTGCCTCCGCGTTTCATGTCAAGGAGCCATGCCTGTGAACCTCGAACAGCCTGCTGACCATGTTGCCCATTCATCGGCGCCGAAAGGGCAGAGCACGACAGAGCCGCGCCCTCAAGTGAAAGATGAGGTGCCGCAGAAGGAAGGGCGGCTGCGGACACACAGCACGGTCGCCAATCCACAGAGCCGCTTTCTGAACCGCGAACTGTCCTGGCTGGCATTTAACGAACGGGTGCTGGCTGAGGCCCGGGACCGGCGGAACCCACCACTGGAACGGCTGAAGTACGCGGCGATCTGCGGGAGCAACCTTGACGAGTTTTTTATGGTCCGTGTTGCTGGAGTCCACCGCCAGATCGCGGCCCACGTCAATATTCCCAGTCCTGACGGGCTGTTGCCACGGGAAACGCTGACGCTGGTGCGCCAGCGCACCCACGGCATGCTGCGCGGAATCGAAAAGGCCACCCGCAGAATTCTGCGCGATCTGGCCGAAGAAGGGGTGAAGCTGATTCCGGTCAGCGAACTGGGCAAGCGGGCCCGCGCCCAGCTGCGTGAGCACTACCTGACCGAAATCCAGCCGGTGCTTACCCCGCTGATCGTTGACCCCAGCCATCCGTTTCCATATCTGAGCAACCTCAGCCTGAACCTGGCAGTGCTGCTGCATGCCGGAGAGGGTGAAGAGCCGGACTTCGCCCGGGTGAAGGTGCCGGTGGGCGTGCTTCCAAGGGTGGTGGTGGTAGGGGAGTCCCTGCTGATGCTTGAGGACGTGATTGCCGCGCATATCGGGGATCTGTTCAAGGGCCGGCAGGTGATTGCCACCCACACCTTCCGCGTGACCCGTAACACCGATTACGAGTTTGAGGAAGAGGAAGCCGAGGACCTGCTCGCCACCATCGAGGATGGGCTACGTCGGCGGCGCTTCGGTTCTGCGGTTCGCCTGGAGGTGATGCGCGGAACTCCGCAGGAGATCATCACCTTCCTGCAGGAGAAGTTGCGGCTGGCGGCCGAGGACGTCTTCCTGCTGGACGGTCCGCTGGGAACCGCGAACCTGATGAACCTGCCGGTTCAGCGTCCGGACCTGAGTTTTCCGGAGTTCACCCCCGGCATGCCCGATCTGGACGGCGACGATGAGGACGGCCTCTTCGAGACGCTGCGCCACGGCGATGTCATCCTGCATCATCCCTACGACTCGTTTGCCAACGTACTGAACTTTCTGGAGGAGGCCAGCCGCGACCCCCAGGTTCTGGCCATCAAGCAGACGCTGTACCGGACTGGCGATGACCCTCGTCTGCTGGGTGCTCTGCGCGCGGCTGCCGAAAACGGCAAACAGGTGGTGGCCCTGATTGAGCTCAAGGCCCGCTTTGACGAGCAGAGCAACATCTCCTGGGCCCGCAAGCTGGAGCGAGCTGGCGCCCACGTGGTGTACGGCGTGCCTGGCCTCAAGACCCACGCAAAAGTGACCCTGATCGTACGCCGGGAGGTAGGAGGGTTGCGCCGCTACGTGCATATCGGCACCGGAAACTACAACCCCAAAACCGCGCGGCTGTATACCGACCTGAGCCTGCTGAGTGCCGACGCGGGCCTGGGTGCCGATGTGGCCGAACTGTTCAATCATCTGACGGGGTACGCTGAGGCCCAGTATGAGCATCTGCTGGTGGCGCCCGACACCGCCCGCCGGGGCTTTGAAGCTCTGCTCGACCGCGAGGCAGACCACGCCCGCGCCGGACGTGATGCCTGGGCAAGGATCAAGGTGAACTCCTTGACCGACCCGCACATGATCGAGGCCCTCTACCGTGCGGCGGCAGCCGGCGTGCGGATTGAGCTGGTCCTGCGTGGAGTGTGCTGCCTGCGTCCCGGCGTGCCCGGGCTGTCGGAAAGCGTGCGTGTGCGGAGCCTGCTGGGGCGCTACCTGGAGCATGCCCGCGTGTTTGCCTTCGGGAACGCCGGGAGTCCGGAGGTATATTTTGGCAGCGCCGACTGGATGAGCCGCAATCTGGACCGCCGGGTGGAAGTGGTTGCTCCGCTGATGGATGACCGCCACCGTGAGCAGGTCCTGGCCATCATGGACACCGAGTGGGCAGATACCCGGGGTTCATGGGAACTGTGTACCGACGGCGAGTACGAAAAGATCACAGGAGACTTCAGCGCCCAGGAGGCATTTGCCAGCGCCCGGCACCCTGGCTGATCCCCATGAGCCAGCAGGCGCATTCCGCTCCTGATGGCAGGTTGGGGATGCCTTTAGGGTTGGGAGCTGCACCCTCACCGGACACAGGGACCATCCATTCACGCCGGGTTGCGGCGGTTCGTCTCTCCGTGAAGTGACATACCGGTTGAAAGCAGGATCAGAGCGTTCGCTTTGTAAAGCAGCACCGACAGGCGACATGACAGAACGCCCGGATGCATAGTCCGGGCGTTCTGTCTGACCCCATGTGGGGCGAGCGGAAATTATTCCGACTTGGTTTCGGTGGTTTCAGCGGCGTCGTCCTTCTTGTCGCCACCCAGGCCGAACTGCGCGAACAGATCGGCGTACACGTCACCCAGCTTGGTGCTGATCTTGCCACCCTGGCTGGCGTCCTTGGCGTTGTAGGCGTAATCCGCACCGCCGCCACGTCCACCGCGTCCACCGGGGCGTCCGCCACCGCCACCGCTGCTGTAGCGGTCGCTGCGGCTGCCGCCGCCCTGGCTGACAAAGTCACGGTTGCCGCCGCCCTGTGTGGGCACCGGGCCACCGCCCAGGAAGCGGCGACGGCTCAGGCTGGCGCGCTGCTCCACGGGGTCGATGTTCAGGATGACGGCTTCGATCTCGTCACCCTTCTTGAACAGGTCGGCGGGATTGTTCACGCGCTGCGTGTCGAGTTCGCTGATGTGGATCAGGCCCTCGATGCCCTCTTCGATCTCCATGAACACGCCGAAATCGGTCATGCCGGTGATCTTGCCCTTGACCTGGGTGCCAGGCGGGTAACGGTCAGGCAGCGCGCTCCAGGGATCGTCGGTGGTCTGACGAATTCCGAGGCTGATGCGGCGGTCCTTCGGGTCTATGCGCAGGATGACGGCCTCGACCTCGTCGCCTTCCTTCATGACTTCGTTGGGGTGACGCACGCGCTTGGTCCAGCTCATCTCGCTGACATGGACCAGACCTTCCAGGCCGCTTTCGAGCTCCACGAAAGCGCCGAAGTTGGTGAGATTGGTGACCTTACCGGTAACCTTCTGGCCGATGCTGTAACGCTCGGTGGCACCTTCCCAGGGATCCTGGGTCAGGGCCTTCATGCTCAGGTTGATGCGCTCGCGGCCGTCATCCACGTCGAGAACCTGCACCTGAACCTTGTCGCCCACCTTGACCACGTCGCGGGGGTGGTTGAAGCGGCCGTAGGTCAGCTCACTGCGGTGAACCAGACCGTCGATGCCGCCCAGGTTCACGAACACGCCGAAGTCGGTGATTTCCACGACCTCACCTTCAAACTGCGCGCCGGCTTCCAGCTGACCGACAGTGGCCTCGCGGGCCTTGGCCTTCTGGGCTTCCATGATCGCGCGGTGGCTGATGATCACGCGGTTGCGCTTGCGGTTGAGCTCGATCAGCTTGACCTGCAGCGGCTTGCCCACATAGGGATCCAGGTCGTTGACCCGGCGGGTGTCCACCTGGGAGGCGGGCAGGAAGGCACGGATGCCCTCGACCTGCGCGACGAGACCGCCACGCACTTTTTCCAGCACGTCCACCTCGAAGGCTTCGTCGGCTTCCTGCATCTTCTCCAGGACGCGCCAGCCCTTGTCCTGATCGGCGCGCTTCTTGCTCAGCACGATCTGGCTGTTGGGCAGGTCAACGCGCACGACGTACGCCTCAATGGTATCGCCGGCCTTGTACATCTCCTGGGCCTGTTCCAGCGTGACGGGCTCGTCGCCGATCTGGTTGAGGGGAATAACGCCCTCGACCTTGGCGCCGATGTCCACGGCAATGCCGTCCTGGCCGATGAAGACGATGGTGCCGTCCACGATGTCCCCGCGCGAAACGCTCTGGTGCTCCTGCGCCGCTTCACTGGCGAGGATGTCTTCCATGGTCATCTCGGGGTACTCGCGCTCCTCGGGCTGAGCAGCAGGGGCGGGGGCGGCGACCGGCTTGATCGTGTCGGTGCCCGTCGTGGGCTGAATCCCGTCCATCTGGGCGGGGGTCTGGGTGTTGTCTTCCATGAACTCCTGTCCTCCTGGCGCGCGGCACTTGGCATACCGCTTCGCCTGCCTGATACCTGCTCGCACGCCACCCCCAGTCTCTCGCTCTGCGTGGCCGGGGGTGGCTGCGGCGTGGCAACACCACACTGTAGCACCCTGGGACAAGCGGGGGCAAGCGTAAAGAGCGCGCTGTAAACGCAGTTCATTCCATGTGATGCGGTTTTTGTCCTCAAGCGCGTCGGGGGGGAGGTGTTGACGGACATGGGGGTGACCGCTATACTCCCTCACGCTTCCCCTGTGGAAGCAGTCAGAGTACGCGTTGGGGCATCGTCTAATGGCAGGACGACGGTCTCTGACACCGTTAATCTAGGTTCGAGTCCTAGTGCCCCAGCCAGTCAAACACCTTCACATTCTGTGGGGGTGTTTTTCGTTGGTTGGCAGGATGCGGATTGCCGGCACTCCTGCTTTAGAAAGTAAAGCGTGCCTGCCTGACTTTCGGCAAACGTGTGCAGTGGTACGCTTGGTTCATGACGGCCCACACCCCCCAGACCCAGGACTATGACGTCGTGATCGTCGGCGGCGGCCCCGCCGGATTGACCGCTGCGATCTATACCGGCCGCGCCAGTCTGAGTACCCTGATCCTCGAAAAAGGGCTGCCCGGTGGCCAGATCGCCCAGACCGAGGAAGTCGAAAACTACCCGGGCTTCCCCGAGCCTATTCCCGGCATGGAACTGGCCAGCCGGATGCAGCAGCAGGCCGAAAAGTTCGGTGCCAGGATCGAGATGGAAGAAGTGCAGGGCATCACCCGCAACGAGCACGACCACCACTATCCCTTTACCGTGCAGGGCTACGGCGGAAGTTACCGCGCCAAGGCCGTGATTCTGGCCACCGGAGCCAACCCCAAGCGGCTGGGCATTCCCGGCGAGGAACTGTTCTGGGGCAAGGGGGTCAGCACCTGCGCCACGTGTGACGGCTTCTTTTACCGTGGTAAGAAGGTGGTGGTGGTTGGCGGCGGTGACGCGGCTGTCGAAGAGGGCCTTTTCCTGACCAAGTTCGCCGAAGAGGTCACCCTGATTCACCGCCGTGACACCCTGCGCGCCAACAAGGTGGCCCAGGCGCGTGCGTTTTCCAACCCCAAGATGAAGTTCATCTGGGACACGGCCGTGGATGAGATTCAGGGCGAGGACCATGTGACTGGCGTGCGCCTGATCAACCTCAAGACCGGAGAGGCCAGCGAGATGGCCACCGATGGGGTCTTCGTCTTTATCGGTCACGTGCCGAACACGGAGTTTGTCAAGGACACTGTTAAGCTCCGTCCCGACGGCTACGTGGACGTGACTGAAGAGATTTACACCAGCGTGCCCATGCTGTTTGCCGCTGGTGACATCAGCGACTACGTCTACCGTCAGCTGGCGACCAGCGTCGGGGCGGGCACCCGGGCGGCCATGACCGTAGAGCGTTCGCTTGCCGCCCTTGAAGTCGAGACCGAAACCGCTGCCGACTGAGTGCGAGAATCAGACCCCCGCCGGCTCAGCCTGAAATTCCGGTCACTCAGCAATTCTTGAGGAACGCCGCGCCCCTACCCGAGGGCCGGCGTTCTTTTCGTATGCTCGGGGCATGCTGCACCTGTCTCCACCGGCCCGCGTCCTGCGCAAGGCACGCAGCTACCTGGGCAAGGTGGGCCGACTGCTGCGCAGCCTGCGGGAAACCGACGCCCATCCCGATGACACCTGGGCCGGCACGTTTCTGACGCCTGAGGAACGCCGCGTGTACGACAGCATGGATGCCCGCGACCGGGAGCACGCCTGCCGCGTCGCCCGGCACCTGCTGCGCGATTACCCCGGCTCGGAACCAGAACTGATTGCAGCCGCGCTGCTGCACGACTGTGGCAAAAGTGTGCGGCGTTATTACCTGATAGAGCGGGTGCTGGTGGGCCTGATTCCCAACCGGCTGACCAGGCTGCTGCCTCCGGTAGGGGCAATCGGCATCCGTGCCAGCCATCCTGAACTCGGGGCGAGGCTGCTGGCCCATGCCGGCGCGCGTCCGCGGGTGGCCCGGCTCGTGGCCCGGCACCACCATCCGGTAGGCGATCCAGAGGCAACCCTGCTGCATCATTACGACGACCTGGAGTAGTGGGTCTGACAGGTGGCTGGTTCTTCTGGCAACTGGATGGGGTGGCCAGTTGTGTCAGGCCGCTGTGACGGAGCCTTGCCCAGAGTGGTCTGGAGAATGGCTCACGGGAATCTGCCTGAAGGCAAAAAACCAGGGCCGCCCAAGCGTGACAGGGGCAGCCCTGATTTTTCTTCAGCGCCTACTCGTGGTCGTGTGCGCCGGCGGCGTGCGCGTGCCCATGATCAAGTTCCTCGCCGGTGGCATCACGGACGTTCAGAACCTTCACGTCGAAGTTCAGGGTCATGCCGGCCAATGGGGGGTTGAAGTCCACGGTGACTTTCTCGCCGTCGACGGTCAGCACCGTGAAGGGAATCACGCTGCCGTCCTCTGACTGTGCGTAGTAGGTGGCACCAACTTCAATGTCGTCGTCGAAGTCGGCGCGGTCGAGTTCGTCGGTATTGTCCTCGTCACGCTCGCCGTAGCCTTCCTCGGGCTGCACGGTCACCTGCAGGGCGTCGCCGGCAGACTTGCCTTCCAGCGCCTTTTCCAGCCCGGGAATGATGTTGCTGTGACCGTGCAGGTAGGTCAGTGGTTCACCGGGCTCGCTCTGGTCGATAACCTCGCCGTCCACAGTGAGCTTGTAATCGAGTTCAACAACCTTGTCCTGGGTAATGTTCATGGCAGTCTCCGTTCCCCGCGCGCCCGGCAAAGCCGGGGTGAAAGGTGAGGCCGCGCGGCTGGTGCCACAGAAGTCTACCCTGTGACCCCACGCGCAGGAGCGCTGCTGGAGCTGTCGCCTCAGTCTGCCTCCGCGCCGCCCACCTGGAACGACCAGTTCTGGCGCCCCTGCGACGTCCGCAGACTGACCTGCACGTGGGCTCCAGCGGGAAGCGGTTCGCGTGGCAGCAGGACGGCACCCCCCTGGGCCGCCAGCACCCCACGCCCGGCCTGGGTGTCGCCTGGAGAAGTGCCCTGGAAAGTCTGCGCGGTCAGCAGGCATGCGTCCACAGCCTGTCCGTTGACCTTGAGGGCCGCGGCCGACACGGTGACGTCGGAACCGGCGAGCAGGGCCACCGGCGCGCCGGCTGGCGCACGGTACCGGCAGCCGGGCAGCGGGTCGGGCCACTCGTACCGGGCAGCCTCCCGGTACGGTGTGACGGTGCCGGGTGCCGGGAATCGTACCGGGTACGCCGCCTGTCCCAACAGCCCTCGGCGCACGTCGAGCACCCCTGCCGACCTCATGGCCCCGGCGGGGTCATGGGCCTCTCCAAAAGCAACCACCTTCAGGCGGGGGTCAAGCAGCTGCGGCAGGTGAAACGGTCCGGTGGCCCAGTAGCCCATGGCGCGCTCCGGCCCGGAGGGAGGCTGTGACGACACGAAGTAGTGGCCATGGGCGCAGGCTTCGCCGGCCTCCGAGTGATGGGGGCTGGACCGATCCTGGCGGTGCTCGGCACGGTCTGCACGCACCAGATACCGGGCGTGTGCGGCGCATTGCGCGGCCCAGTCGTCCTGCCAGCCCACGGCAGGCAACTGCGCCAGGGCGCGGACCGCGTTCAGGCTGGCCAGGGCCGCGGACGGGTGCTGCTGCGGGGGAAGAGGAGACGTGGCCGCCCGCGGAGCGGACGGGAGATCCGGGGTGGGTTCGGGGACTGACGGCTGATCCGGGAGCGTCGATGGCGCAGGGGAGATGGGGGAGGTAGCCTCCGGCCCAGGAGCCACCCCGGAAGGGTCGGGCGAAACGATATCTGCAGGTTGAGGCGCTGGATCAGCCGCCGGACCGTGTTGATTGTGCGGCGGTGCAGACCCTGCTGCGCCCCACGACGCGAATAAGGGAATGTGCGGCAGCCAGCCAGCCCAGCCCATTGCCAGCACACCGATCAGAAGCAGTCCTGCTGTCCAGCCCACCGCCCGCAAGGCCCGGCTCCACATCATGTGCACAGCTTAAGAGGGCCTGGCCAGCGGCTGGGTCAAGGCGGCCTCTATGCTGCCTTTATGACCACCACCCATCCGCAAGGCGGGTTTCCCATGTTTGTTGGCGTGCCGGAAGCGCGTGACCTGTTGCGTGCCCTGCTGCCGGACCCCGGAACCGAGACCCTGCCGCTGGCTGCGGCATATGGCCGGACCCTGGTACAGACCCTGGAAGCGCGTGTCAGTCATCCCAGTGCCACCGAGAGTGCCCTGGACGGCATTGCCTGTCGCGAGGCAGATACGCGGTCCGCTTCCTCTGAAACCCCGGTGCGGCTGCGCGTGGTAGGAGAGAGTCGGGCCGGCCTGACCCATTCGGCCCAGGTAAATGCCGGCGAATGCGTGCGGATCTACACCGGTGCGCCTCTGCCGCCCGGGACAGATGCGATCTGCCCGGTCGAACAGCTCGATGACGGCGGACCAGACCACGTGTGGCTGCGCCGCCCGGCCCGCCCCGAGGACGTACGTCATGAAGGCGGCGATTTTATGACCGGCGAGACAGTCCTGCCCGCTGGGCTGAGGTTGACCGCACCGAGACTTGCGCTGGCTGCTGCCCTGGGCCACGCGGAGGTTACCGTCCGGCGTGCGCTGCGAGTGGCGCTGCTGAGCACCGGAGACGAGCTGGTCGCGCCGGGCCTGCCCCTGGCGCGGGGGCAGGTCTATGACAGCAACCGGGTCGGCCTGCACGCCATGTTGCTCGAATGCGGCTGTGAGGTCATTGCGCTGGACCATGCGGCAGATACCCCGGCAGCCCTGCAAGGTGCCCTGGACCAGGCGGGAGGCGCGGACCTGCTGCTGACGTCAGGTGGGGTCAGTATGGGACGCTACGACCTGCTGCGTGACCTGCTGATCGGGGAAGGGCAGGTCGCCTTCTGGAAGGTGCGCATGCGGCCAGGGGGTCCGGCGATTCTGGGGGGCTGGCATGGCCTGCCCATTTTCGGACTTCCTGGCAACCCGGTCAGCAGCCTGGTGGTCTTCCACGTGATCGTGCGCCCGGCCCTGACTGGTCAGGCAGTGCGGACCTTGCGCCTGCGGGCCGCAACCACCTTCCGGACCCTGCCCGACAAGACTGCCTTCTGGCGCGGCGTGATCGACTCCGGCGAAGTGCGGGATTACGGTGCCCAGGGCAGCGGCATGCTGCGGTCTCTCAGCGAGGCCAACGCCTTGGTGGTGGTTCCAGAAGGTCAAACGGTCAAAGCCGGCGACGACGTGGATGTGATTCTGCTTTAGCGGACGCTCCAGGGCAGCGGCTGCCCGAAATAGCTTTAGACAGGCAGGAGCACCACGGCGCCGCGCGCCGGAATATTGACTTCACCCTGGGCGTCAAGCGTGCAGATCTGGCCGCTGAGGGCATCACGGTAGTCACCAGGCTGCGCCTGAACCGGCAGGCGAGCGGGCAAGGAAGCGCAGTTCAACGCCACGTACGCGCTGCCGGAGGCATGCTCGCGGGCAAACACCAGATGCTGGCCGCAGGCGTGGGTGACCCGGAAGTCGCCGCGTTGCAGGGCCGTGCTGGCGTGGCGCGCGGCCGTCAGCCGGCGCGTCAGATTCAGCGTGACGTGGTCCCAGGTACCCTCGTTCCAGGGGAACGCCCGCCGGCAGTCCGGGTCAGGACCCCCGGGCAGGCCGATCTCGTCGCCGTAGTACAGGCATGGGGCTCCCACATAGGTCATCAGGAAGATCAGGGCCAGCCGGTGGGCGCTGGCGTCGCCGCCCACGGCGCTCAGGTAGCGGGCCGTGTCGTGGGAGTCGAGCAGGTTCAGCTGTGCCCGCACCACCTCTGGGTGGTACATCCGCGTGACCTCGTCCATGCGCGCTGCAAAAGCTTCGGCGGTCATAGGGGCGACCAGACCGGTCCCACTGCGTTCATTCATCGCGTGATCCAGGGTGCCGGCGCCAAAAAATGCCAGGCACGGCCGCGTGAAGTGGTAGTTCATGACCGCGTCGAACTGGTCGCCAGCCAGCCAGCGGTGGGCGTCGCCCCAGATCTCTCCAACGATGTAGGCGTCAGGATTCAGGGCCTTGACACGCCGGCGGAACTCCTGCCAGAAGCTGTCGTCGTCGATCTCGTTGGGCACGTCCAGGCGCCAGCCGTCGATCCCGAAGCGGATCCAGTGCTCGGCCACGTTCCACAGGAAGTTCCGCACTGCCACATTGTTGGTGTTGAACTTGGGAAGCGCCGGGTTGCCCCACCACGCCGCGTAGTTGGCCGGCCGGGAATCGTCGTAGGGACGCAGCGGCCAGCCCTCCACATGGAACCAGTCGCGGTAGGCGCTGGCGTCGCCCTGTTCCAGCAGGTCGTTGAACTGGAAAAAACCACGACTGGCATGGTTAAACACGCCGTCGAGCACCACCCGGATACCGCGTGCATGAGCCGCGTCGATCAGGGCCCGCAGCGCCTCGTTACCCCCCAGCATGGGGTCCACCTGATAGTAGTCGTGCGTGTGGTAGCGGTGGTTGCTGGCCGACTGAAACACCGGGCAGAAGTAGATGGCATTGACGCCCAGGCTCTGGATGTAGTCCAGCCGCTCCAGCACGCCCCACAGGTCGCCCCCCATGTATTTGTTGAAATGAGGCGCATCTCCCCAGGACTGGAGGTTAAGTCCTGTAACGCGGCCACTTCGCGCGAAACGGTCCGGGAAGATCTGGTAGAACACGGCGTCCTTGACCCAGTCGGGTGTCAGGGGGTGGGCATCATGCGTATGGTCCTGCGGGGTCATCGGGCGGCAGCATAGCGGGAACCGCCTACAGGAATGTCACGGCGAGTGCGTGTTCCAGGCCGCCACAAAGTCCCGCGCTTCCTGGGCAGTGCGTACCTCTCCCATGGCTGCGGCTTCGGCCACGGCACGCAGGGCCTCCCCCACGCGGGGTCCGGGTCCTGCACCCAGCAGGACCATGACCTCCTGGCCGGTCAGCAGGGGTGGCGGTGGCGCTGGTTGCTCCTCCAGGGCGGCGAGCACCCGGTCCATGCCCTGCGCGTAGGCCCGACGGCTGGCTGGACTGCTCATGGGGCCCCGCGCTGCCTCGCGGTCAGCAAGCATGAGACTCAGCAGGTCAGGCAGCAACTCGCGCCGCCAGTGGACAAAGCGCCTCGCTTCACGCTCTGTGGACGGGAGCGGCACCATGTGTGCACCTACCAGGGCGGCGGCCCGCCGCACGTCCTCTCCCGGTAGCTTTAGCCGCGTCAGAATCCCATTTGTGAGCTCAGCGCCCTGCCGGTCATGTCCATAGAACGTGGTGCGTCCGGTGTCGGGATCAGTGGCCCGGGTGCGTGGCTTGCCCACGTCGTGCAGCAGGGCGGCCCACCGCAGCGGCAGCTCCGCCTCCGGGCGACGGGCCAGCAGCTGATGCAGGGCTTCTACGCCGTGGTCAAAGACGTCCAGATGGTGAAATCCGCCCTGCTCCAGACCGCGTCCTTCGCGCAACTCAGGAACAGTCAGGCTCAGCAGCCCCAGGTCTTCCAGGCGCCCAATGCCGCGTGCAGCATTTGGGTGAGCCAGCAAGGCGTGTAGTTCGTCGCGGACCCGCTCGGAGGCTGGGAGCGCAAGGTCACTGGAGGCGAGAGCACCTGCCACCTCACGGACCACGCTTTCGGTCATGGAGTCCAGGCGGAACCCTAGGGTGACTTCAAACCGCGCTGCACGCCAGGCCCGCAAGGGGTCATCCCACAGGTTTGCTGCCGACACCATCCTCAGCCGCTTGGCACGCAGATCCTTCTGGCCCTGTGCCAGGTCGAGCACCTGCCGGTCGGACGTGAGGGCCAATGCATTGACTGTGAAATCGCGCCGGAGCAGGTCCGACGCCACCTCAGCTGGAAGAGGCACAAAGTCGTGCTGTACCCCGTCTGGAGTATGCACCCGCCAGTAGCCGCGGGCTTCATCCAGCGGGAAAACGGCTCCGCCCGTTGCCTGAGCAAGCTGCGCTGCGGCCCCGGCCGGGTCCGGCGTGGCCCAGTCAAAATCCTTGGGCGCCACCCCACGCAGCCAGTCACGTGCTGCACCACCGACCAGCAGCGCACCGGGTGGAAACGATGGAAGCGGCGGGCGACAGCGGAACATGAGCCTATGCTAGCGGCCCCGATGGCTGCCTTCCGTGCGCCTTGTGGCCTAAAAGCTGCGCCGGCTTCTGGACAGTTTCACGAGCCGTGCGGCAGGCAGGGAAGTACTGCCGGAGAGGCCCGGCTCGCTGCTGGACCGTGGTTTTTCCTGGGCGCAGCCTTATATAGGCTATCAAGCCTTGCCAGATGCGCCGTGCTCTGCTAAGCTTCCCAGCGCTGAGGGGGCTTAGCTCAGCGGGAGAGCATCCGCTTTGCAAGCGGAGGGTCTGGGGTTCGAATCCCCAAGCCTCCACCAAAGAAAACACCGTCTAGTACGGTGTTTCTTTTTTGCTTGCGATCTGAGAGTGTCCATTTTTTCACTCCCCGGTGTAGTAGCAGTGTAATAGGCGCTCAATTCAGCGCGGGGAGGGTGATGGCTGGCGTGGTGGGTAACGCATCGAAGAGGTCCACCACCAGCGCCCGCCTCTCGTTGTCCATCACATGCCGGTACACATCCAGGGTGATCGACACCCGCGCATGTCCCAGCACCTTCGACACTACTTCCACCGGCACACCCCGACGCAGGGCCAGCGTGGCATAGGTGTGGCGCAGGTCATGGGGCGAAATACTGGGCAACTTCTCTCCCGCCTGCACAGCTGCCATCAGAGCGGCCCGCTTCTCACGTGGGACTCCCTGCCAGACAGTGCGCTTCCCCGACTGCTGATCCAGCCGCTCCGGGTCTGACCAGTCCACCAGCAGCTTGACGCCCCGTTCCATATTGGCTGGGTGGGTCCAGTCGCCTAGTGCCGTCGCGAAGACCGCGCCCGTTCCGGCCCACGCGCTGCCTGCTGCCTGACGCTCCTTCTCCTGTGCAGCCCGGTGGTCCAGCAGCACGGCCACCAGTGACGGGGGAAGGTGAACGTCCCGCCGTGAGTTGACCGTCTTGGGGTCGCCCATCTCGATTTCTTCCAGGCCCATAACCCGCGTTTGCCTGATGCGCAACACGCCCCGCTCAAGGTCTATGTCCTGCCAGGTCAGGCCCATGACTTCGCCACGCCTCAGACCGATGCTGACCGCCGTGAAAATGGCGGGCCACTGGCGACACAGCCCAGCCGCATGCAGGGCTGTCCCAATGGTGTGCAGTCGTGACGCCTGGTCAAAGTCCAGCGCCTCTCCTGCTGAAGCTGCCCGTGTCGCCTTGACCTGCCGCACGCCCTCCATCGGGTTGACGTAGATGATCTGATCCGTGACCGCTTCCCGAAAGACAGAGCGCAGCCGGGTCAGCACGCGCGCCTGAGTGCGGGGAGACATGACCGTGCCCCCATGCATCTGGCGTTTGGAGAGCGTCACCATGAGGTCTTTCATGTGATGGGGACGCACATCCTGAAGACGCATGTCTCCGATGTATTCCAGCGCATAGGCCAGCTCCTCCCCGTACTGGTTCGCCGTTCTGGGCGTGACTTGTAATTGTCGCCGTTGCCAGCGGCCTGCGTACTCGGCCACCGTCACTTTTGCAGGTTCCCCAATCAGCCCGCGCGAGTAGTCCGCCTGAACTTTGTTCATGGCGTCGTGGGCCGCCTTCTTACTGGCTGCACGACCTGACCGGGTGATTCGCTTGCCGTCCGTCTTGTACCCGAGAGTGACTTGCCAGCGGTACACGTCGCCTTCTTTCCAGACTGTGCCCTCACCGTTGCCACGCGCCTTCGTCTTCTTCTCCGCTTTCTTCGTACGCTCACCCGTCATGTCAGCCGTCCTGCTTGGGTTGCGCCACGAGTTCCAGATCCAAGGTTTCGAGAATTGCAGCCCAGATACCGGGCACCTGCCCGCCCCCATCCTTTCCGCCGTTAAGAGCACGGGTTATGGCCTGTGGCGTTTTCCCTATGGCACGGGCAAGGTCTGACCTGCTCAACCCCTTGTCCTGCAGTCGGGCGTCCACGGCGGCTCGTATTTCATCGTTCATACAAGCACCTTAACATATTCCGGTTATTACCGGAATACGGTTGCCAATCTAACCGGAATCCGGTAAACTAGCGACAGCAGAAAGGGGCGCTTCGACCGGCAAGTTTCCGCGTCCCCGACTGACTTCCTCCCCTACAGGTGAAAGCATGAACAGTATTCCCGCAGACGGCTTCTACATCTACCCCGCACCCATGACAGGCGCGGAAATCGTGACCCACTGGAAAGACGGCCGTATGGTCAGCCTCACTCACTCCGGTGAAGCCCAGCACGTTACATCCCTGGCAGCTGCCCACGTGGCCCACGAACTGACCTACCTGGAAGGAGTGATCTTCACCCCCTCGGTGACGATCAGCAAGACAGAAGCCCACGACCTCCACAAAGCCCTGGCCCATGCAGGCGTCCAGGACCACTACGCATTTGCCTCGTTCATCTGTGGCGTCCCTGTCACAAGCCTCACCGAACTCTGCCGACAGGAAACCCGCGACGTACTGGCCTACGCACAGCAACAGCGCCACACCCACGCCGCCTGATCTACGGGGGCCACCTGGCCCCCACTCCAAAGGAGAACTACCATGCAGACCCAACTTTTCGCTCAGTCCTGCACCAGTTGCGGTGCGACACCCGCCATGCCCCACAGGAGCTCACACGAACTGCTGTGCACCAAATGCTTTGGAGACTCCATTCGGCTTGACGCCGCACACGATCACCTGGAGGTGCTGATGCGCGAAGCGATGAAGCCGTGGGTGATGCACTGGGCATCACAGCTTCTCGTTGATGAACTGGCAGATGTTATGGAATCTGTCTTTGAGGAGCTGAACGGGGGAGGCAAAAGCCGGCACCAGCAATTCGTGGAAGGCCTGTTTACTGAAGCGCACTAAGACCACCTGCCCGTCTGCCCCCAAGGTGTGTCCTGGGGGTTTTGCCATTAGACATGGTGGAGTCAGCGCCAGCCTCGGTCTGCTCCGTGTGAGAGCCCGAACGTCTTGCGTGTGGCCTGCAAGAACCTCTGAGAATGGCAGCTCCCTTCGATCCTACTGATTCCAACATCTCCGACAGCAGTCATGTCACTCTAGGGCCATGAAACAGCACCCGTTCCTGTTTGTTGCGACCGGACTGCTCATTGCTTCCTGCGCGCCAGTGACCGTGCGGATTATCACATGGGATCACGTCCCGTCAGAGTACCTGTACGACCAGTCGCTCGCCTTCCTGAACACCAGAGGCTACGCGCTGAAGACTGCCAACAAGACCCTCCTCCTCCTGGAAGCAGAGGCCACCAACACAGTGAATCAGACGGTTGATCAGGCCACCATCTGGATCCGGCCTGCCGGCTGGTCACCACGTATTGACGCTACCTTCACCTCGGGCATGATCAATGAGTACCGGGCATACATGGCCCAAGCAGTCGCCAGATACCGACTCCGCTGAATGACCGTGGCGCCTCATGTCGACTTCCCTTCGCCCTACCCCTCCGGGCTAAAATGTAAGAACATCAGCCCGGCTGCAATAGCCTGATGGCGTATCGCCGTCCTTGACCTACTTGTCCTCCTCCACGTGTCGATCTTGACAGTGGGTCCACACCATGTGCGTTTGCAAGCCGCTCGGTGGCGTGCCACCTGTATGAAGGTCAGTAGTCGTTTCGTTGACGCAGTTACTCAAGACATTGGCAGTTGGAGAAGAAGTCGTGCATCCGGTCATAGTGACCAGAGAGGCCAATAGTAAGATAATCCGTACCATATTCAATGGTAAATCTGGACTATGAGGTCGGTACATAACCGTTGATCCTGCGCTTTCACGATACCTCCATCTACTCCAAGCTGAAGAATGAAACTCCTGTACGAGTAGCACTCAGTGATGTCCAGCAGTGTGAGGCACCTGGTGCCCACTCTCCAATCGGCAGGTAATGGAGGAGTTCAGTGGCGCGGCCGGGCTCCGAATCATCAGTGGGCTGGTGCACTTTCCGGCCAGACAGCAATTCGGTGTCTCGGATAGTCACCATCCCAGGGGTGGCCTTTGGGGGTATGGGGGGTCTACTACTACCCTGTACCCTCTTCTTTTTTCACCGCCGAAAATCCCGTGTAAGGTTCGCTTGGCAACGAAGAAGGCGACCCGAAGGCCGCCTTGATTCGTGCCTACCGTGCTCCCAGCAAAGTCATCCAGTGGTCGAGCACACGCTCCCGCTCGTACCTTTTCGTGCCTTGGAAGGCCCGCTCGCTCAAACCCTGTCGGGCGGCTGTGTCCGCCATCAGGCCTCCCAGTTCCCGCGCAAAGCCCTCCACGTCCTCCAGTGGCACCAGCACTCCTCCCCCGGTCTCGAATATCTCTGCCGGTCCAGTCAGGCAGTCAAAGGCCACTGCTGGCACCCCGTGCGCCTGCGACTCGATCAGTACCATTGGTAATCCCTCGAAACGCGAGGGCAGGACAAATACGCCTGCATTCCGGTACTCCTGCTCAATGTGAGAGGTCTGCGGCGCCAATGCCCAACGCTCCAGGCCCAGACTCGCGGCCTGCGCTCGCAGTGCCTCCTCTTCTTCGCCCGTGCCGATGATCTTCAGCGACCATCCAGGGAAGTCTCCCTGCACCCGCGCCCACGCTTCCAGCAGCAGGTCAAAGCCTTTGCGGCGGTCCAGCCAGCCCACTGCCAGCACGGTCCGACTGTCCAGTGCGTAGGGATTGTCGGTCAGGGAGGGAAACGGCATCGGGTTGGTAATGCTCTGCAACCTGGCGCGGGCTCGGGGGAAGGCACTGCGCCACTGCGCCACGTCGCGCTGGGTCAGCGTCACCACATCCTGCGCCAGATGGGCAGCTATCCCCCGGGCAAGCTGCCGCGAGCGCATCCCGAAGGAGAAATGAAAGTTGAAATGCTCCCAGGCGACCTGCCGTACCCGCAGGCCGAACGCGGCAGGAGTGGCGAAGAGGCTGAGAAAGGTGTCAGTGACGATCAGTGTGTCCGGCCGGCGGCGTTTGAGGTGCTGACGGATGGCTCGGATGACTTGTGGCATCTTCTTCCTCACCTCGAGGACGTCTGTGGAGAGTCCCAGTGTGGTCAGCCGCACCTCCGAGGGGAGCGGATAGGCACTCGTGTCCCCCCACAGGGTCAGAATCTCCACGTCAAAACCGCGTGTTGTCAGGCCGCCCGCAACCGTCGCTGCCACACGTTCCATACCGCCAGAGGTCTTCAAGGTGTGGATTAAAAAGGTCAGCTTTCTTCGTGGCTCCATGTCCTAGATTATGTTTTCGCATTGAGGTTCACGCCGTGCTGTCTGCCGACCTCATAGGAGTGCACCAGCATGCCGTCAGTCATCCCGTTGTGGTCAAGGCTGATATGCGTCCATGTCAACCCTGTAGCTGTGGTCTGCTGGCTGCATGCTGAAGAGGATTGCCACCTTTGTTGTCGCTTTTTTTGGAATCTGGTTCCTGCTTGAAGGGATTCAGTACCTATGGAGGGGTGACACTGAATTTGACATTGATTGGGTTACTTCCATCGTTGGTGTTGTGAGTGGTCTGGTAGGTCTATATATCGCCAGGGCAACTGGCCTCCACAGGCGTAAGCGGTGATGGCCGACGTTATAGACGGTAGAACGCTCAATTCCTGTACATCAGACGTTTCAGACCACTGGCCCTGCGCACGAGGAGGCTTTAGGACAAGTTGCCGCGCAGCGCATCAAAAAGGACGAAGACAGCCAGCATAAACACAAATTCCAGAAATCTGCGTTCCCACTTCTGGAAGTCACGTGTTCTCAGCCAGAGTCCGAATGGAATAGCCAGCGCGAGAAGGACCAGGAAGCGAAGCCAGAACTCAGAGATCATGCCCTGAACGATACAAGCGGTTGCTCGGATTCACTTCTTACCTTGACCGAGATGCCCTGATCCAAAGGGCAGATTTTGGGTCTTTCCAACGATAACCGACGTTACTGGAATAAGCGTGCCATCTCCCTGCGTACGCTCTGACAAGGTGAGGGTATGACTGCCCTGACCATTGACGAACAGGCCCAGGCCCCTCTACTGCCCGGCGACCCTGCCGACTGGACTCCCGCGCAGAAGACCCGTCACGAGCGCATGTGTGCCTTCCTGCGAGCCCTACAGGACGAAGGCATGCTGCTGGCCGCCTGCACCGCGAGTGGCGTGAACATCACCACCGTATGGCGGTGGCGTGAACAGTACCCAGTGTTTGAGGAAGCTGTAACCAGGTTCATGAACCAGACCCGCGTGGCCAAGCTCGAAGAAAACATGTACCGGATCGCGAACAGCACAGACCCCAAAATGGCCATGGCTTCTGTACGTGCGAACGAGTTCCTAATGAAGGCCTGGGACCGGCCGCAGTACGGTGATTTTCAGAAGGTCGAGACCACTCAGACCGTGAATCACATGGTCCAAGTGGTCAACGCAGACCGTGATCGGCACAGGAACCTGCAGCAGCAGAAATTACGGCAGCTGAGAGAGCGCACGATAGACGCTGATGACTCCTGATCCACGGTCCACCTCGCTCTGATAAAGATGACAGTGGGTTGATCGCCTCAAGGTTCGAGGAACCAGTGCAGGTGCCCACACGAAGCGCAGACGAACACTCTGGCACTTCTGTTCATCCAATCAAGATTGAGGAGCGTCGCACCCATCGTATTCAATTGTCCTTCTCGCTCCCAAAAGGAGTCATGCTGGCAATGATGGCAGCGGAGTTGAATGCTGTTAATCTCCACAGGTTCAGGTTGAGGTTGCGAGAACAGGCCCATGCTGCTGGTACGCCACGGTTGCTCACAGCGTTCCGGCAAATAGGCTGTTCCTACCTTGGCCATCATCTGTGCGTATCGACCAACCTTTGTTGAGCCCGACCATTTGAGGTCTGGAAGCGCATAGTTTGCAAAGGGGCAACGCGTGCGCACGACACGACTGGGACGGATGGGGAGTGTGGGGGCTCTGCTCTTTTCACCCTCACGCGCGCAAGGGGCCTCAAGCACTTCAATGAGCCCAGACCGCATGCGCGTTCCACAAATCAGCCAGCTGCCTGTCAGGCTCACGTCCACAGGCGTACAGGGCGGCACAAGCCAGAACGTAGCTGCCCAGATTGCTCACCATTCCACCAGGGAGAAAAGCGGGGCGGTTCAGGTGGTCTCCAGCCGCCGCTGCCACCAACCGGACCAGGGGTTCAGGCAAAGCAGAGAGGGGCGCACGGCCCCCCTTCTTCAACTGCCGCAAGAGTTCGGCTTTCTGCGCCTTGATTTTCTCCGACAGGTCAGGGGTGATGGCGCCCGCAGGACCCCGGGCCACCAACCGGTCTCCCTGCACCACCAGGCGGACTCCTCGGCCTTCCAGTTCCCGTAGCAGTTCGTGGGTCACCATGCGCCCAACTCCTCCCCGTCTGCCCCCCGAACGACTGCTACCACTTTCACCACACCACCACTTCCCAGGGGTTGGTGTGGTGGTGCAATGGATTCCGGGTCCGGCAGGGCGTACAGTCCCCGGTCGAGTCGCACCACGTGGCCGGTCTGTTCCAATGACTTCAGCGCCCGGTCGAACGTGCCGCCTTTCCCCAGTTTGGCGCGTGGCAGCGGGCCATCCTGCAAAGCGTCCAGAATGTCGCGCTGTGCTTCGGCCCCACGGTCGAGGCGTTCACGGGGCGGCACACGTGGCCCAGCCTCTCCAATGAAGTCGAGTTCCACCGTGCTCAACACCTCACCATCGTTGGTGAAAGTGGTGCGAGTCAGGAAGGGCTCAAAGGGTGCCGTGTTGCTCTTGTCCACACTCCAGCGGGTCACAAGCCCGTCCTCGTTTTCGTCGCGTTCCAGAGCTACAGACACGCGTGCCCAGGCCCGTTTCTGCTGGCTGCCCATCGGCGTAGGGACTCCAAAGCCACCAGCGGCCGACTTGGTGGCGTGATCGATGACGAGGACCGCCGCGCCTGCTTTGCGGGCTGGGTTGAGCCCCAGTCGCAGCGCCAGTGCCACGTCCTGACCGCTGTTCGTGTCACCCACCATCATCTGCCCCAGGGAGTCACACACCACCACATCCACGCGCATTTCCTTCACCGTGGCGGCGAGGGACGGTCCCAGGGATTCGAGCGTTTGAAGCCCCGCTTCTTCCCCGTGCCGGGTGCATTCCTCGGTGTTTGGGCTGTAGTAGATAAAACTCTCCGGGATACCTTCAACGCCTACACCTCGGAAAGCTGCCACGAACAATTCCCGGTTCCATTCCCACGAGCCGTCGAAGTCCAGGTACAGCACTCGCAGACCACGCCGCACAGTCTTCAGGTGGGCGAAGGGAACCCCGGCAATGAGGCATGCCATGAGATGCGCGGCATGGACGGTCTTGCTTACACCAGGTTGACCGAAGAGCAAAGTGCCGGCACCGCGCGCCAGGAACTTTTCCACCAACCACTCCACTGGCTTGACGTCAGGTGCATTGAGTCCAGTGAAGACCTGCAGAGGTCGAGGTCCAGTGGGGCCCGTCATCGTGAACCGCCCAATTTCTTGTCGAGTTTGGCCCGATACTTGCTCAGCCCTGCTTCCACCACCACACCACCTCTAGGGAAATGGTGGTGTGGTGTAACCGGCACCACGCTTTCACCAGATGGTGAAACGGTGTGGTGAATGGTGGAATGTGCCAAGAGGTCCTTGAGCACCCGGCCAAGCCTCGCCAGTCCTTCCGTTCCGGCGATATCGCAGAAGTCCCCATCAGGCAGCGGCGCCAGGATTCGGACAGCGGCCGCGCCTGCACCCCTGGCGATCCTTGCCAGCCGTTCCAGACAGGCTGTACCAGCTTCATCCGGGTCGGCATACAGGTACACGACTTTCCCCGTCAGACCGTCGAGGAATGGAGCACCACCAGCCCCGGCCAGCCCCTGTACATCCAGCTGTAAGCCGGCCAGCATCAAGGCGCGTGATGCTGCAGCCCCGTTGAGTTCGCCTTCCACGATCAGTACCGCTTCCCCGCTGCCGTACCCCGGCGAGCACCATGCCGGGGAACCATGCCCCCAGACTGCATACACGTATCGGTCGAGACCTAGGTCCTTCAGCCGGTCAGCACTTCCCGCATTCCGCACCTTTAGCCCCCAGGGCCGGCCATCCGGTCCCCGCACGGTGAATACCAATGCTCCGGGATGGGCCAGCCGCTTCCCGTCTGATCTGGAAACGGAGCGGCGCAACTTCCCGGCTTCCAGTCCATCCCAGCCGTACAGGCCCCGCGTCATGAGTTCACAGGCGGCACTGTCGCCTTCTTGAATGGAGGACACCAGCGACGTTGCCCGCCAGACTTCGTTGTCGGCAAACGGTGCGCACCGTTCCAACGCTGACCGCACGTTGGCCAGCGGGTCACGGGCTGTGGCAGTGTGCCGCGGTGCATCAGGTGTCCAGGCATTGAGGGGAACGCCGGCCAGTCTCGCCAGTTCCTCCCAGGCAGCTGCAGGCGAGTAGCCATAGGCCAGCAGGAGGTCATAGGCAGAGCCGCTGCCCTCATCGCCCCCGTGTCGCTTCCAGAGCCAGACTAGGCCCTGCCGGTACACGCTGAAGGAGGGGTGCCGCTCGGTGAAGCCGGGCCGTGGATCACAGATCAAGCCTCCCCGTTCACGTGTCAGACCTCGCATTGCGTCAGACCCAGCCAGCATGGAAATCAGGTCCGGGAGATTCACGGCTCTCAGCAGTTCACGCCCATTCATTGCGTCTCCAGCCCACCAGCACGAGCAAGCGCCATCCACGCTTCGACAACTGCCCAAGTACGATCCAGATCCCTCTCGATCTCTCGGAGGAGGGCGGCTTCTCTCTGGTCATCCGCGCAGGACTTGCGGAGTTCGTTCCTCTCGGAGAGCAACCCTGTGTACTCGATGGTCAGTTGATGCGCCAGGCGCACGCAGCACTCCACCGTAATGGGCGTTCCATCGGCGTGCAGCAGTCCGAGAACGCTCATCAGTTGGTCTCCTTCTGGTTGGTATGGAGCCAGGACCGTATGACGGTTCCCGCATTCTCCTGTCTTACCAACTGCCAAAGGTCTGTCTGGGTCGTGCTTGCTTGCATGAGCACGTTCTCCAGGTCGGTGCGGTGTACAAGCCGCCGGGGCCCGGTCCCGGTACGCCCCACGACAATGTGGGGCATCGCGGCAGCCAAGCGTGTGGCAAGCTCACGCCCCAGAGAGTATTCCTCGCGTATCTGCCCGATTCCAAGAAGGCTTTTTTGATTCGTCATGCCTCAAGAATGCTGTTAACCTGCCCATGTGTCTAAGCCCTTAAATGTGACGATAAATGTGACATGGCGTCCCCGTCGTTTTGCGGTTCGTTGGGCTGAGTGTGAAAAGGAAGTTCCGCTTTGGGACGTGTGGCATACCGGTGAATTGGTCAAGCTTCCCGAGTTCGGCCCACGTGAAGAACACCCTGACTTTCCGATTCTTGAGGATATGGCCGACCTGCCGACTCAAGATCGGGAACGATGGGAACAAGTGGCTCGGCAGTGGGGTGGCTACGGGTCAAGTTGGCAGCAGCGTGGGCCGCTCTGGCGCACGCTGGTTCAAGAGAACCGCTCCGGCCAAGAGAGTGTGTTTGACGACGGCCCTCCCTTCCCACGCTTGGTCAGAGCTTGGCCCGGCGACTCAAGGGCCGTGCGACCACTCGCTGATGATCCTGGGAAACCCTCACTGGTTGAGGAGTCATGGCCTCCAAAGAACCTCAAGGTTTACGCAGACATTGCGAATCTCGCACGCAAGATTCCAGATGAGGCGGCTTTTCGAAGCGGCGTCATTGACCTCGCCCATCGGTACGCCATGCTCAATCCTAAGTGGGGGGACACGCTGTTTGAGTGGCAGAAATGCAGCCTGGGGTTTCACTACCTGCGAGAGACCTACCGGCACCTGCATGGAGTAAGCCCTAAGGATAAGGAATTTCGAGATCCTGAGTCCCTGGTCGCCCAGTGGAACGAAGCATATTGCCAGTCGAAGATTTACAGAAGCGCCGCCCTCGTGATGGGCACTCCCTCGCTCCCAGCAGCCCATTTTGTCGCTGTAGCAGCCAGTCTGGCCAAGTATTCCGCCTTCCCTTTGCGCACCCTTCGGCGGGAACTTGCCGATTTCCTGAGACAAGAACATGTGGAGGGGGACTTTGGGTACGCGCCGCGCCAGGTTGCGAAGGGAATACGGTCAAGGGAGAGCGTAGGGGCTTATCTCCGTTGTGGGGCGATGGCCTGGGGCTTTCACGAACTCGCCGAGCTATTTGCAGTTGACCCGGTGCGGCAGTGCCAGGTGTGCGGTAAGCCAATGGAGAAACGCAGGGGCGCTCGCACGTGTTCAGTGGGCTGTCGCCAAAAGCACTCGCGCCAGAAAAGAGCGGTTGACATTGGTTTTCCAGTCGGTTAGCGCGGTGTAGTAGCAGTGTAGTAGGACTGACTATTACCCTGGAATCGCATGGGGTCGCATGGACGAATCTGGGTGTTATTTATCTTTTGGGACGGCATTCATCCGTAGCGCGGTGGAGAGTACTGGAATGCGTTAGAAGTGCCAGCACGTCTTTGCAAGCGGAGGGTCTGGGGTTCGAATCCCCAAGCCTCCACCACATGCAGGAAGACAGAACACCCGGTTTCGTGCCGGGTGTTCTGTTTGTCGCCCCCTTCGAGTGGTCAGGGATGTATGTTGGCTCTGCCAGAAGAGCAGGAGGACAAATTAAACAACAAAAACCCCGCACCAGGCGGGGCCGCATCAACGAAAAATCAGACAGCGGCTTCGCGGAGCACCGCAGCAACCTGAACCTGTGGATACGAAGAGATGTACGAAATGGAACGCCAGGGAATTTCCACGTCTACGCCACCGATGCTGGCTGTGAAAGGCAGGGTAGGCAAATGTGCCTGATTGATGGTCCTGCTCAGGCGGTCTTTTTGCGATGGGGTGATGTCCAAGGCGATGATGTCGCCGCCGGCTAAGTGCAGTTTCACAGTCAGCATGGTCGTATGTGAAATCTACTCCAAAATCCTTTCTTTTAACTTAATGATCGTTATGGCCTGAGAGGACGTGGCCTGGGTCGGGATGAAGGCTGCCTAAGGATGAGTTCCCTGAGGGTAGAGCGGTATCTGTCGTGAATCGGAGCCAGATATCTGCTCCCCAGTGGTCTACCTGGTTGCCTCAATCACAGCGTCATCGTCATCAAGGTGTACCCCGTGCTTCGTGGCTGCAACCTGAATCTGTCGCGCGGCCTGCTGCCTTGCCTTGGCGCTTTCAAAATGGGTCTGGTTGAAGCGGGCGGCGGCATTCCGAATGTGCTCCTCATCGTGAATGGGAAGGTGACGGCCGCCTTTCGTGTCGATGTACGCAAATTTGCTGTCGCTCAGGTCATCGCGTTGCTGGCTGGTGAGCTCTGCCATAGGTGCCCCGGTACAGCATAGTCAGACAGGGTAAGCCGGGGCTGGAGTGCGCCTGAAGGTGTATTTATGGTGCAGCAACTTGGTGTCGTCGGCGCCATTGGTGCTCACAAATGGGATCAATGTCGTCTTGCGCTGGAGACAGAGTGCGGTGCCAAAGAGATGCCACTCCCAGGCTGTGTTCGGTTCATCCCTTATGCTGGACAGCAGATGAGTGCCGTGATTCACCTTCAAGCGCTGGGCCTCACCGAGTATGAAGCCCGCGCCTACACTGCCTTGCTGGCTCTGGGACGCGCCGTGCCGGCCCGCGTGGCCCGTCAGGCCGGCATTCCCCGCCCCAAGATCTACGAGACGCTTGAGCGTCTGGAAGGTCGTGGCCTGGCGGCCAAAGTAGGCCAGAACCCCCTTGAATACGCCCCGCTGAGTGCGCGTGAGTATCTGGCGCGGGCCCGCCGCTCCTTTGACGACCGGCTGGGCGCCCTGGACCGTGACCTCTCGCGCCTAGCCCCTGACCCGGCGCCGGAGGCGGTCTATCACCTGTACGGGGAAGCAGCCATCCGCAGTCTGTGCGAAGACCTCACGCTGAATGCCCGCCAGCATATCTATATGGCGGGCGAGCCAGCAGTCGGCGACATGCTCGAACGGCTCACGCCCAGGGGGGTCACGCTGCACCGCACCCACCTTACCGATCTGCCGGCTATTGCTGCACAGGGACAGCGCGCTTTCCTGCTGGCCCGCGACGGCGAAGCCGCGCTGATTGCTCACTTTATCGAGGAGGGAGGCAGTGGAGAGGCGCACGGCGTTCACACACACAATCCCGTCATCATTCACCTCATTGAGGGGTATGTCGACCTGGCCTCGAAGCATCTTTCGGCCCCCCGTTGACATCCCTGAAGGTCGCTGGTAACCTAGCTGAGCCTTGAAAGAGGCGCACCAAGGAAAAAAGGGGCTGTGGCGCAGTTGGGAGCGCGTCTGAATGGCATTCAGAAGGTCAGGGGTTCGAATCCCCTCAGCTCCACCAAGCATAAGCCCCGGGTCAAACCGGGGCAACTTATATGGCGATGTAGCTCAGCTGGTTAGAGCGAACGACTCATAATCGTTAGGTCCGCGGTTCAAGTCCGCGCATCGCCACCAAGAAAGGCCCCGCGATAAGCGGGGTTTTTTGTGCTGCCTTTCGGAATCGAAGAAGGGGGGCCGCCTTTGCTAAATAGGCGGCCCCCCTTCTTTACCTCAGTACTGTCGTCCGAAAATCACACGCTTGCCGTAGGCACTGGGCTGGCCGCACTTCACGCACTGGCCCTCGCCGCGCTCGTTGAAGAACTCGGCGTCGTCCAGGGGCACATTGCGCGTGGTGGCCTTGGTGTCATCCTTGATGGCCTTCTCGCAGTCGGCCTGGGCGCAGTGATAGGCGCGCACCCAGTTGCCTGCCTCGATGGCTTCCTGAAAGGCGTCGTAGGTGTCCACGTTCAGGGTGCGTTCCAGCATGAAGCTGGTTGCACGTTCCAGCAGCCAGTGGTGAATACCGTCAAGGCGCGTGGGCATCCCGGTGACCGCTTCAGCGCGTTGCAGAGTCTCCTTCGCTTCGCTGTTGCGGTTCTTGACCACGACCACGCCCTGCTCCAGATCCCGAGGGCCAAGTTCGATGCGCACCGGCACGCCCTTGAGTTCCCAGTCGTTGTACTTGAAGCCGTTGGTCACCCCGTCGCGCCTGTCGACCTTGACGCGCAGTCCAAGCGCCCGCAGTTCGGCGGCCAGCCCCTCGCCTTCCTTCACCATGGCGTCGAAGTTGTCCTTGCGACCCACGGGAATGACGACCACCTGAACGGGCGCGATGCGGGGCGGCATGATCAGCCCGAAGTCGTCGCCGTGCGTCATGATGATCGCCCCGATGATACGGCTGGAAATGGCCCAGGACGTGGTGTGCGCGTACTCTTCCTTCTGCTCGCGGGTCTGGAACTTCACGTCGAAAGCCCGGCTGAAGTTCTGGCCCAGGTAGTGCGAGGTCCCCGACTGCAGCGCCTTGCCGTCGCGCATCATGCCCTCGATGGAGTAGGTGGCGACCGCACCGGCAAAGCGCTCGCTGGCGGTCTTCTCGCCGCGCACCACCGGCAGGGCCAGCACGTCACGGCAGAACTCGTGGTAGATGTCGAGCATCTGGCGTACCTCGCCCCTGGCCTCGGGCTCATCGGCGTGGGCGGTGTGGCCCTCGTGCCAGAAGAACTCACTGGTGCGCAGGAATGCCTTGGTGCGCAGCTCGGCGCGGAACACGCTGCCCCACTGGTAGTGCAGGAAGGGCAGGTCGCGGTAGCTGTTGAGCCAGCCGCTCCACATGTGCCCGATGATGGTCTCGCTGGTGGGGCGCATCACGTAGGGCTCGGCGAGTTCCTCGGTGCCGATCTTGCTGACCGTAAACAGCTCGGGCGCGAAGCCCTCGACGTGATCAGCCTCTTTCATGATGAAGCCCATGGGAATCAGGGTGGGGAAGACCAGCGACTCGTGGCCGGTGGCCTTGAAGCGGTCGTCGAGCCATCGCACGATGTTCTCCCACAGAGCCGAGCCGTACGGCCGCACGACCATGGCGCCCGCCACGGGACTGTTGTCGGCCAGGTCAGCCTTTTTTACGACCTCGTTGTACCAGTCGTTGAAATCCACGCTCTGGGGCGTCACGCCGTACTGTGCAGCCTTGCCCTGCGCCGCCCCTTTGTCCTTTTTCCCGCTGTCTTGAGTCATCCCCGGCAGGATAGCCCCGCTTGGACACCCGGGGCTATGGGCCACTTCTGCACCGGGAGCTAGGCCGGGTGGACGATAGGCGCTGTTCTGGCCGCACAATGGGCCTCATGTCTGTTCCCGAACTGGCTTCAGTGGTGGCCGCCCGCCTGATGGAAGTGCCGGGTGTGCTCGGCGTGGCTCTGGGCGGGTCGCATGTGACGGGCACCGCCGTGGCTGGTTCGGATATAGACCTGTGCCTGGCTTATGACGCCCGGCGGCCCTTTGATCTGGACGCTCTGAATGCCCTGTGCCGGAAGTTAGACGACTCAGGCCAGGCGCAGGCATGCCCACCGGGTGGATGGGGACCCTGGGTGGATGGCGGCGCCTGGCTGACTGTAGAGGGCCAGCAGGTCGACGTGATCTACCGCGAGATGGGCCGCGTGGCCCGCAGCGTTCAGGACGCGTGTGCAGGGCGGGTGGAGCTGTTTACCCAGACAGGCCACCCACATGGCATTCACGCGCATCACTACGCGGCTGAACTGGCCTCATGCTGGTTGCTGGCAGACCCGCAAGGCGAACTGGAACGGCTCCAGGCCCAGATTCAGCCCTATCCGGAAGCTCTGGCACAGGCCCTGGAGGCGCACTACAGCTGGCAGCCCGGCTTCTGGTTGGACGCGACCGACAAGGGGCTGCGCCGTGGAGACCGGCATTACGCGCAGGGGTGTGCCTATCAGGCGGTGATGGCCTGTGTGCAGGTTCTGTGTGCCCGCCACCGGGTCTGGCTGCTGAACGAAAAGGGTGCCCTGCTGCGAGCGGGGGCCCTGCCGAGAGTCTCCGGCGACTTTATTCGCCGGGTTCGGCTGGGCCTGGAAGCAGGGGAGACCAGTACCCTGCGGCGCCTGATAGACGAGGCTCTTTCAGGCGCACCGGGTTAAGGTTGTCAGAAACCTCCTGACATGTGAATCTAGATACGGACCTTGGAAACGGTTCCAGCATCTGCATCTGGCCTATTCTGGGAGACATGCTGCACACGGAACTGGCCTCGCATCTGCGCACCGCTTTTGATGACGACCGTGACGCGGATACCTTCCTGCTACGCCTGGAACGGTACGGCCCCGACCTGGTCGAGAGCCTTACGCAGGTCTACGGCGATCAGGCTCCCGCGCTGCTTGACGGGCTGATCGAGGTCATGCTGCATGCGTTCCACAACCGGCCCCCGGACCTGCGCCGGCTTGACGAGGCACGGCTGCTGCGCCCGGACTGGTTACAGTCCCCGGACATGATTGGGTATGTCGCCTACACGGACCGCTTCGCCGGGAACCTGCAAGGAGTACGCGGCAAGCTCGACTATCTGCGTGGCCTAAGCGTGAAGTACCTGCACCTGATGCCGCTGCTCAAGCCCCGCGAAGGCGAGAACGACGGCGGTTACGCGGTTCAGGACTACCGCGCGGTGCGACCTGACCTGGGCAGCATGGATGACCTTTCCGCGCTGGCCCGTGACCTGCGCGGCCAGGGCATCAGCCTGGTGCTGGACCTCGTGCTCAACCACGTGGCCCGCGAGCACGAGTGGGCCGAAAAGGCGCGCGCCGGTGACCCCCGCTACCGCGCCTACTTTCATATCTACCCGGACCGCACGCAGCCCGACGCCTTTGAGGCCACGCTTCCCGAGGTCTTCCCGGACTTCGCGCCCGGCAACTTTACCTGGGACGACGCGGCCGGGGAGAATGGAGCAGGTGGCTGGGTGTGGACCACCTTCAATACCTATCAGTGGGACGTGAACTGGTCTAATCCGCAGGTCTTCCAGGAGTTTCTGGACATCATCCTGTACCTCGCCAACCGTGGGGTGGAGGTATTCCGCCTGGATGCCATCGCCTTTATCTGGAAGCGCCTGGGCACCGACAGCCAGAACCAGCCGGAAGTGCACTGGCTGACCCGCGCCCTGCGCGCCGCCACCCGGATCGTGGCACCCGCTGTGGCTTTCAAGGCCGAGGCCATCGTGGCTCCTGCGCAGCTCATTCACTACCTGGGCAGCCGGGTGCATCACGGCAAGGTCAGCGACATGGCCTACCACAACAGCCTGATGGTGCAGCTGTGGAGCAGCCTCGCCTCGCGCGACACCACGCTGTTCCGGGAGGCGCTGCAGGCCTTCCCACCCAAGCCGGCGACCGCCACCTGGGGCCTGTACGCCCGCTGTCACGACGACATCGGCTGGGCCATCAGCGATGAGGACGCTGCCCGCGCGGGTCTGAATGGAGACGCGCACCGCCGCTTTCTGAGCGACTTCTACAGCGGCACGTTCCCGGGGACCTTTGCACGCGGGCTGGTGTTCCAGTACAACCCGGCCACCGGCGACCGCCGCATCAGTGGCATGGCCGCCAGCCTCGCCGGGCTGGAAGCGGCGCTGGAGACCGGGGACGAGGTGGGCATCAGCACCTCGATTGCCCGCTTGCGCCTGCTGCACGCCGTGGTGCTGGGTTTCGGGGGCGTGCCGCTGCTGTACATGGGCGACGAACTGGCCATGCTCAATGACTATGGCTTCGAGACCGAGCCTGAGCACGCCCCCGACAACCGCTGGGTGCATCGCCCGCAGATGAACTGGACCCTGGCCGAGCAGGCCCGCCACGACGTCAACAGTCCGGCTGGGCGCATGTATGCGTGGCTGCAGAAGCTGGTGCAGGCGCGTGCAGCCACGCCCCACCTGCATGCCAGCGTCGAAAGCCGCGCCGTTCACAGTCCCGACAACCGCGTGTTGATGCTGCGCCGCGACCACCCGCTGGGGACCATGCTGGGCATATACAACTTCAGCCACGAGGACGTGAGCTTCCCCACCTCAGCCCTGAGAGAGCACCTGGGCGAGCAGGCTGAGGACCGCCTCAGCGGCGGGCGCCTGACCTTCGCGCGCCCGACGGTGCGTCTGGAGCCCTACCGGGCGATGTGGCTCACCGAACTCTGAGGCGGCGGCGCTGAAGCCCGGGTATGGAGGGCACAACCGCTGCCGGCCTTGACCTGGACCCCTCACTGCGCGTACAATTTCTGCTTGGTCAAGTGGGGCAGGGCGACCAACAGCCTCCAGCAGGCGGCCCGCATCCCAGACAGAAGCCGCCACAGGCGTGTGACTGGACTACGAAGGAGGGCTCCATGCCCAAGATGAAGACTCTGAAAAGCGCCTCGCGCCGGATCAAGATCACCGGCACGGGCAAGGTGATGGCGTTCAAGAGTGGCAAGCGCCACCAGAACACTGGCAAGAGCGGCGACGAGATCCGCGGCAAAGGCAAGGGCTTCGTGCTCGCCAAGAGCGAATGGGCCCGCATGAAACTCATGCTGCCGAAGGGGAAGTGAGATAGATGCCACGCGTTAAGACCGGCACCGTCCGTCGTCGTCGTCACAAGAAGGTCCTGAAGCGCGCCAAGGGTTTCTGGGGCAGCCGCAGCAGGCAGTACCGCAACGCCTTCCAGACGCTGCTGAACGCCGCCACCTACGAGTACCGCGACCGTCGCAACAAGAAGCGTGACTTCCGTCGCCTGTGGATTCAGCGCATCAATGCCGGCGCCCGCCTGCACGGCATGAACTACAGCACCTTCATCGGTGGCCTCAAGCGTGCCGGAGTCGACCTTAACCGCAAGGTACTGGCCGACATCGCCGCGCGCGAGCCCGAGGCCTTCAAGGCCCTGGTGGACGCCGCCAAGAACGGCAAGTAAGCCGGACAGATCCACTATTCAGGCCGCCCTCCCAAGTGAGGGCGGTTTTTTTGGTTGTCATCGTTGCAGATGGAAGGCGGAACAGTGGCAGGAAAACACAGGGGCCAGAGCATTCTGCGCTCTGGCCCCTGTGACAAAGGCAGAATCAGGGCTCGAAGGTGTCCTGAAAGGCATAGCGGTCCCCGCGTACCCAGTAGTTCACATAGCTGGCACGCTTCTGACCGCTGTAGGTGGTGCGGCGCAGCAGGAAGGCGGCCGTGCCCAGCGGGACCCGCAGCAGATCGGATTCCTCCTGGCGCAGGTTCACAGCTTCAAGATTCTGTTCGACCCGGGCCAGCGGAACGCCCAGACTGACCATCGTTTCATGGATGCTCTCGGTGCTGAGGTTGTGGTCGAGCAGGGTAGGAACCAGCGCCGCATTGATATAGCGCTTCTCGATCACCAGGGCTTCGTCTCCGGCCATACGCAGACGGTGAATGAAAATCACCGGGTCGCCCGGTTGAATCTGCAGCACGATAGCAATTTCCGGGGTGGCTTCAATTTCCATGGCACGCAGCACGGTGGTGCGGTGGTCGGGGTGGCGGGCCCACTCCTTGAACGGCCGGACCCGGAACATTCCCTGTCGGAAGCGTTTGCCTGTAGGAAAAGTGCCTGCGCCCTGCACACGGTAGACATAACCTTCGCGTTCCAGCTCGTCGATGGCACGCCGGGCAGTCATGCGCGAAACTTCAAATTCACGGGCGAGTTGAGGTTCGCTGGGCAGCGGTAACCCTTCGGTGTAATGCCCACCGAGCAGGCGGTCTTTCAGGGTGGTCTTGATGAGCGGGTACTTCGCCATGCATCCCTCCAAACGGTCCCGCTGGCGGGCAGGGGCCGCTGTGGGCTCATCTTAGGGGTTTGTGTACGCGGCACACAAGCTGATGTCCGCTGCCTCCTGGTGCGAGACAACGAGAAATGCCACGAAAAGGCCCTGAATTTGGTGAAAAAAGTTTAAACGTCCCTGTCCAAACAGGGCACCCAGCAATCTAGATATGAGAAGGTCGGCGGGCCGTTACCCCCCGATATAGGACATCTCCACCTTGGTCTGGCGGGTCTGCTCTCCGCGCTCCTCGCTGTAACGGTCGGTCCGTCTGCCCCACACTCCTGACAGTAGGGTCAGCAACTCGGCGTCGCTGGCCCCACCACGCAGGGGCGCGCGCAAATCGGTCCCCGAGGAGGCAAACAGGCAGGTGTACAGAGCTCCTACCGCCGAGATCCGTGCCCGTGAGCAGTCGCCGCAGAACGGAGCCGTCACCGAAGAGATCAGCCCCACCTCGTGTCCCTGCGCGTCACGGTGACGGGCAGCCACCTCGCCGCGGTAGTCGGGGACAAGGGAATCGAAGACCGGCGTTTCACTGTCTGCACCCAGACGGGCCAGCACCTCACTCGACGGCACCACACTGTCCATATTCCAGCCGTTGTGGTTACCTACATCCATAAACTCGATAAACCGCACTGGTGCCTGCGCACGCAGGGCCAGCCACAGCTCGCGCAGGCCCTGGTCGTTGACTCCGCGCTGCACCACCGTGTTGATCTTCACACCCAGACCTGCCTGCAGCGCCGCCTCGATGCCGTCCAGAACCTGCTGTGGGTGAATCCCCAGCCCATTCATCTGTCCGAATACCTGGGGGTCGAGACTGTCCAAACTGACCGTGACTCGGCGCAGTCCGGCGGCCTTGAGGTCCGGGGCCAGACGGGGCAGCAGCAGGCCATTGGTGGTCATGGCGAGGTCCTGTACACCCTCAAGCCTGGCGAGGCGGGCAACCAGGTCGCTCAGGTCGCGCCTCAGGGTGGGCTCGCCGCCAGTCAGCCGCAACTTGCGCACTCCCAGCGAGACGAACAGGCGCGCCAGCCGCTCGATTTCCTCGAAGGTCAACAGGTCCGAGCGCGGCACGAAGGCATAATCCGGACCAAAGACCGAGGCCGGCATGCAGTACGTGCAGCGCAGATTGCAGCGGTCCGTCACGCTGATGCGCAGGTCACGCAGGGGTCGTCCCAGTTGGTCCACCAGCATGGGCCGCAGCATACGCCTTAGCCACGCAACACACCGTGACCACCGGTTGGGGGCTGAGGCGCGCGTCTAGGCGTCTGCGCGTCAGGAACGCAAGCGTTGCACCGGGTTTATTGATTTTGTCCGGAAGCGCTTCTACTCTGCATCTGGCCCAACCCCAGTTCAGTGCTGACCGTCCGTCCCGACAGACCTCCTGTCTGTCCCCGCGCCCGCATTCAGCTGTTCTTCAGCTGACCTGCCCCGGAGGTTCGTATGACCGCGTCCCGAGCGCCTGCAGGCTCTCCGCCCCATGTCCGCAATGCCGCATACAAGGAACTGGTGGCGCAGCGGACCCGCTTTACCATCACCATGACCCTGACCTTCCTGGTGTTGTATTTTCTGCTGCCTGTGCTGGCCGGCTACAACAAGCCTCTGATGGCACAGAAGGTGCTGGGGAACGTGACGTTCGGGTACATCCTGGCGTTCCTGGAATTCGTGATGGGCTGGGTTATGGCCTATATCTATGTCGTCAAGGCGCGTACCTTTGACCGACTCGCACTGGAGGCCCAGCAATGACCCTTCTGCTCGCGGCTGTGATAGTCGCCATTACCCTGGGCGTCACCTTCTGGGCCAGCAAGCGCAACACCAGCGCCTCGGACTTCTACGTTGCGGGGGGCAAGATCAGCGCCACCCAGAACGGCATTGCCATCGCCGGCGACTACATGAGCGCCGCCAGTTTCCTCGGCATTACCGGCCTGATTGCCCTGAACGGCTACGACGGCTTCATGTACTCGGTGGGCTGGTTCATCGCCTACCTGACCGTGCTCTTTATCGTGGCCGAGCCGCTGCGCAACCTGGGCAAGTACACCCTGGCCGACATGCTGGTCTACCGTCTCAAGGACCCCAAGGTCCGCTTCTACGCGGCGCTCTCGACCATCACGGTCAGCACCTTCTACATGATCGCTCAGGTCGTGGGCGCCGGCAGCCTGATCAGTCTGCTGTCGGGCGGCGCTCTGAGAGCCGAAGTGGCCATTCCGCTGGTCGGTGTACTGATGATCATCTACGTCGTGGTGGGCGGTATGCTGGCCACCACCTGGGTGCAGATCATCAAGGCCGTGTTGCTGATGTTTGCCACCATCGTGATGACCGTGTTCATCCTGGCGCGCTTTGGGTTCTCGTTCAGCAACCTGCTGGGTCAGGTCGAGGCCCGCAACGGCGTGGAGTACCTGGGCGCAGGCGTGAAGTACAAGAACCCGCTGGACCTGATCAGCCTGGGCCTGGCGCTGGTGCTGGGCACGGCCGGCCTGCCGCACATCCTGGTGCGCTTCTTCACCGTACCCACCGCGCAGGACGCCCGCAAGAGCGTGGTATGGGCCATGGTCCTGATCGGGGCCTTCTACGTGATGACTGCCTTCATGGGCAATGCCGCCAACGTGCTGGTCGGCAAGGAGCGTATTGTCGAGGCGAACGCCGCCGGCAACATGGCCGCACCTATGCTGGCGCAGTACCTCTTTGGTGGACCGGGGACCACCGGCGGTGAGTTCGGGCTGGCCTTCGTCACGGCCGTGGCCTTCGCCACCATTCTGGCGGTAGTGGCGGGCCTGACCATTGCGGCCAGCACCAGCTTCACCCACGACATCTACAACGGTGTGATGCGGGGCGGACAGGCCAGCGAGGCGCAGCAGTTCCGCGTGGCCCGTCTGGCGACCGTGGCGGTGGGCATGGTATCCATCCTGCTGGGTCTGCTGGCCAAGAATCAGAACGTGGCCTTCCTGGTCGCCCTAGCCTTTGCTATCGCCGCCAGCGCCAACCTGCCGGTGATCCTGTTCACGCTGTTCTGGCGCCGCTTCAACGCCACCGGTGCGGTGTGGGGCATTATCGGCGGTCTGACGGTCACCCTCGCCCTGATCGCCATCAGTCCCAACATCATGGGCATCGATCCGCCGGAGAAAACCACGGCCCGCCGTCCCATTCAGGCCAACGCGATCTTCCCGCTGGAAAACCCTGGCATCATCAGCATTCCCGCCGGCTTCGCGCTGGCGGCACTGGGCACCCTGCTGGGCCGCCGCCGCGAGCAGGACGAGCGCGACTTCGAGGAAATGCAGTACCGTGCCTACACCGGCGCCGGTGTGGACGGCACTGTCGCCGCACACGACTGAGTCATTTGGGCCCGAATCCCCCGGCAGCTTCTGGCGCCGGGGATTTTTCTGCCGTGACCCGAGCCCGGTAAGAAACAATGGGCGCACGGTCCTGCCTGCAAGAAAGCTCCTGAGCCGAACAGCCCGAGTAGTCTCCTGTGCCTGCTGCGCCGGACCAGATCCCGCAGCATGCGCCCTGGCCCGCGGGCTTCAAGCTCATGTGCCAGGACCAGAAAGAGGCAGGCACCCACCAGTGCCTGCAACCCGGTCCAGCGTGCCGTAGGGCGGATAGGCGCGCAGAAAACGCTCGTGGTCATGCAGCCCAGCCTGACTGGCGTGTCCGAGCATGGCGTGGCCTCCAGTCGAAAAGGGGAGTGGCCTAGGGTAAGCCAGCCGACCCCGCAGCGACCATCTGTACAGGCAAGGCCCACGCCGCGGTAGGGAAGAGGAAGCGAAATCCATGCGTCTGCGCGGCGTCCTGGCTGTCGGAAGCAGCCCTGAACCTTGAACCCGGTTCAGTACCTCTCTGGTAACGACACCCGCGCCTGGCTGCCGGAGGCGTAAAATCCGTGCCACACCCCAGCGTGATCCCCTCGTCCTGCGTCCGGCAGGTCCGGCCCTGTTCTCCCGGAGGTCATCCTATGCCCCACACGAACCAGCAAGATCACATCGACGCGATGCTGCACGAGACCCGCGTCATCGCTCCCAGCGAGGAATTTCAGGCGCGCGCGCGCGTGACGCGCGAGGAGTATGAGCGGCGGTACCGCCAGAGCCTGGAGCATCCCGACGAGTTCTGGAGTGAGGTGGCTGGTGAACTGTACTGGATGAAACGCTGGGAGCAGGTGCTGGACTGGCAGGAGCCACACGCCCAGTGGTTCGTGGGAGGACAGACTAATGTGGCCTACAACGCGCTGGACCGTAACGTGCAGCACGGCCTGGGCGAGAAGCGCGCCATCGTCTGGGAAGGAGAGGACGGCGAGGTCCGCACCTACACGTATGCCGAGCTGCTGCGCGAGGTCAAGAAGGCCGCCAACGCGCTGCTGGGTCTGGGTGTACAGCCGGGCGACCGGGTGACCCTGTACATGCCTCTGATCCCCGAGGCGGCCGTCGCCATGCTGGCCTGCGCCCGGATCGGTGCGGTACACAGTGTAGTGTTCGGTGGTTTCTCGGTGTCGGCGCTGTCAGACCGTATCAACGACGCCCAGAGCAAGGTGCTGATCACCGCGGACGGCGGCTACCGCCGGGGCCAGCCGGTCCCCCTGAAGAAAAATGCCGACGAGGCCGCGCAGAAGACCCCCACCCTGGAGAAGATGCTGGTGGTGCGCCGGGTCGGCACCCCGGTGGACTGGCAGCCGGAGCGCGACGTGTGGTGGCACGAGGCCGTCGAGGCCGCCAGCGGCGAGCACGAGGCCGCACCGCTGGACAGCGAGCACCCGCTGTTCATCCTGTACACGTCCGGCAGCACAGGCAAGCCCAAGGGGGTGCAGCACACCACTGGCGGCTATATGGTCGGCACCTATCTGACCACCCAGGCCGTCTTCGATCTGCGCGACGACGATGTCTACTGGTGCACCGCCGACGTGGGCTGGGTTACCGGGCACAGCTATAGCGTTTACGGGCCGCTGCTTAACGGCGCGACCGTGGTGATGTACGAGGGTGCGCCCAACCAGCCGGACTGGGGCCGTTTCTGGGAAATTATCCAGAAGCACCGCGTGACCATCCTGTACACCGCGCCCACCGCCATCCGGGCGTTTATGCAGCACGGTGACGAGATCCCAGGGCGTTACGACCTGAGCAGCCTGCGCCTGCTGGGCTCGGTGGGTGAACCGATCAACCCCGAGGCCTGGATGTGGTACTGGCGGGTCATCGGCGGCGGGCGCTGCCCGGTGGTGGATACCTGGTGGCAGACCGAGACCGGCTCAATCATGCTGACCACACTGCCCGGCGCCTTTCCCAGCAAGCCCGGCAGTGCAGGCCTGCCGATGTATGGGGTGGAACCGGCCCTGATGACCCACGACGGCGAGGAACTGGGAGCGGACGACGGCGGCCTGCTGGTCATCAAGCGGCCCTGGCCCAGCATGCTGCGCACGGTTTACGGAGACGACGAGCGCTACCGAAAGAGCTACTGGGGTGAAATCAAGGGCGTGTACTTCGCTGGTGACGGGGCGCGCCGTGACGCCGATGGGTACTACACCATCGTCGGACGCGTGGATGACGTGCTGAATGTCAGCGGCCACCGCCTGGGCACCATGGAGATCGAGTCGGCCCTGGTGGCCCATCCCAGCGTGTCCGAGGCCGCCGTGGTCGGCAAGCCCGACGCGGTCAAGGGCGAGAGCGTGGTGGCGTTCGTGCTGGTGCAGGACGGCTATACGGTGGACCCTACCGAGTTGCGCGCGCACGTCACCCGGGAAATCGGCGCCCTGGCCCGTCCGGACGCCATTATTGTGTCCGACGCCCTGCCCAAGACCCGCAGCGGCAAGATCATGCGCCGCTTCCTGCGTCAGATCGCCGCAGGGCAGGAAATTCAGGGTGACACCAGCACCCTCGAAGATCCGGGGGTCCTGGAGAGGCTGGCGGCTACACCTCCGGCCTGAGGGAGGACCCGTAAGTCACTCGGGTAGCATCGCAACAGGCTGGCGCCGTCCTCTGGAGTGAGGACGGCGCTGGTGCTGTATGGCTTGTCGTGACTGGCTGCCTAAGTAGAGCCAGCTCTGCTCTGCATGACTCCGTACGAAAGGAACCTGGGATGGCCTCGTTTCCGGTTCGAAGGCTGCAAGCCGGGCTGTTTCAATCGTGTGTCACGCGGTGGCCACTGTACCCAGCAGGCGGGCGGCCTCGCGCAGCACCTCAGGCGGCTGCACCAGGGCGAAGCGCACGAAGCCCTCGCCCAGCTTCCCGAAGGCGCGCCCCGGGCTGAGCGCCACGCCGGTCTGCTCCGCGGCCCGGACTGCGAACGCCCCGCTGTCGGTCAGCCCCGGCACGCGTGCCCAGGTGTACATGCTCGCCTGAGGCATCGCGACCTCCCACCCCAGATCACGCAGAGATGGGACCAGCGCGTCGCGCCGTGACTGGAACTCGGCCGCTCCAGCACGTCCCACTTCGTCGGGCAGGCTCAGCGCCAGTGCTGCTGCACGCTGGATTCCCAGGTAGGGGTGAAAGTCCACCGCGCCCTTCACCCGTGCCAGCGCAGCAATGACGGCTGCGTCCCCGGCGGCAAAGCCCACGCGGAAGCCACCCATATGGTGGGTCTTGCTGAGTGAGTGCAGTTCGACCACGCCGCTCAGTCCGGCTTCCAGTGCGCTGGGTGCGCGGTAGCTCCCGAAGGTCAGCTCGGCATACGGATGGTCGTGAATCAGCAGGGCGCCCATGGAGCGGCACCAGTTTGCCGCGTGCTTGAAAAAGGCCCGGTCCGCCACGGCGGAGGTCGGGTTGTTCGGATAGTTCAGCAGCAGCGCCCGCACCGCCAGATCCTGCGGCAGCGCCTCCAGGTCCGGCAGAAAGCCGCGCTCGGAACGCAGCGGCAGCGGTTCCACTTGAAGCCCGGCCACCGCTGCCGCGCCCAGATAGGGCGGGTACCCGGGATCAGGCAGCAGCAACGTATCGCCTGGGTCCGTGACGGCCAGCAACAGGTGAGCCAGACCCTCCTGCGCCCCGATCAGTGGCAGCACCTCGGTCTGGGGGTCGACCTGCACCCCGAAGCGCCGGTGCAGATACGCGGCAGCCGCCTCGCGCAGCGGGGCCGTGTCGGAAAACAGCGGATAGCGGTAAGTAGCCCGATCACGGGTCGCCTCGCGCAACTCGGCCAGGACGACTTCTGGCGGCGACAGGTCGCTGCTGCCGATGCTAAGGTCGATAATCTGCAGTCCGGTCGCCCGTGCCCGGCCCTTCGCGGCGTCCATCAAGGCAAAGACGCTTCCCGGCACCGCTGCTGCCCGCTGTGAAGCCCACATGCTGCTCAGCCTAGCAACCGCGAGTCGCCTGTGACCTGAGTGGGCAGGGGCCACTAGGCCAGTGTGGCAGCGCGTACCCTGAAAGATATGGCCGACGCCAGCTTGCAGGTTCTGACCGCCATGATCACGCCCGCCGTGCTGATCAGCGGGGCGGGCACCCTGCTGATGAGCACCAGCAGCCGCCTTGGCCGTGTCACAGACCGGGTGCGGCACCTGACCGCCCGCTTCAAGGTGCTGGTCACGCCGGAAGGTCAGCTCGAGCCGCTGGCTCGTGAGGAAAAACGCATGATCGTTCAGCAGCTGCCCAAGCTGGCCCGGCGCAGCCGCATGATCGTGCGCGCCATGACCGCGCTGTATCTGGCAGTGGCCCTGCTGGTATTGACCAGCATCCTGATCGGTAGTGCCGCGCTGCTCGACCGGCCCCCTGGCCCGGCCCCGGTGCTGCTCGCCATTGCCGGCGCGGCTTCGCTGGCCTACGGGGCGCTCCTGCTGAGTTTCGAGACGCGCCTGAGTGCCCGCACCACGCGGGAGGAGATGCAGTTTCTGGTGGGCCTGGGCGAACATTACGCCGGGCTGTACACCGAAAGAGACGGGAAGGAGGTTGCCCGGCATGACTCTGGAATTTAGCGGCGATATCTGGACCTGGCGTGGTCCGGCACCACACCACTTCGTCACCGTGCCGGAACGCGAATCCGAAGAATTGAAAGCCCTTGCCAGCTTGGTGACGTATGGCTGGGGCATGATTCCCGTACGGGTACAGCTCGGCAATACCGTCTGGCCCACCTCGCTGTTTGAGAAAGGCGGCCGCTACATTGTGCCCATCCGTGCCAGTGTTCGTAAGGCGGAGGGTGTGCAGGAAGGAGATCAGGTGACCCTGCGCCTGGAGTTTCGGCAGGGGCGCTGAAAGGAGAGGCCAGATGCCTGAGCTGGGCAATAGGTCTGGGTATTGGCTCTTATGCCCCGCCCCCCAGCCCCCTACCCCACAGGGGCAGGGGGAGCTTCCGTTGGCACTGGGCAAGGAGGTGGCGGGCGTTGTAAGGGTGGCTGATCTCCGTCGCGCGTCGGGTCGGGTCGCCCTTCCCGCAGCGGTGGAAGAGCCCGCGCCCTGCGGGCACGACGGCTTCCGTTGCCCGGCTTGTATACGGGCAAGCCAACTTGACCAATCAAAGAGGCCCAGATTTTTTGGCTTATGCATAAGCCAAGTTCAAAGTAACCTTGCCGCTCGCTCCAAGCTGGCTGGCCCCTCTACCGTTGTAGCAACCCGGGCCGTCGTGTGCGAAGCGGGCGGGCCATTCTGCGTACTCGGAGGATGGCGTCGAGGCAGGAATGGAGAACGGGATCAGCAGTACCACGACCTCAGTCAACTCTCTTGCCGAGCGCAGCGGAAAAGCTCCCCCTGCCACTCTGGGGTAGGGAGTTGGGGGTGGGGCAAACACCCTGAAACACAAATCAACCGCCACCAAAGCCACTCGTTAGAAGCCAAAGAAAATCCCTCTGCCTGTACACAGGCAGAGGGAAACAGAAGGGGGCTTTAGCTGGTATACGTCACGTTGTCGTTCACCACGCCGGGGCGGGTGTCGTCGTAGGAGCGGTTGCCCGTCACCGAATCGGTGCTGGTGCTGCCCTCGCCGTACTTCTCCAGCGTGCGGTCGTCAGCAACCTGCATGTCGCGCACGGTCTGCAGGCCGGTGCCGGCGGGAATCAGCTTCCCGAGGATGACGTTTTCCTTCAGACCGATCAGGTCGTCGACCTGACCCTTCATGCTGGCCTCGGTCAGCACGTGGGTGGTGTGCTGGAAGCTCGCGGCTGACAGCCAGGACTTGGTGGTCAGGCTGCTCTTGGTGATGCCCAGCAGCACCGGCTTCCAACTCGAGGGGGTCTGGCCTTCAGCCAGGGCGCTGTTGGCCTGGTCCACTTCCCAGCGCTCGACGGTCTGGCCTTCAAGCAGGTCAGTGTCGCCGCCGTCCACGATTTCCACGTAGCGCAGCATCTGGCGGATGATAACCTCGATGTGCTTGTCGTGGACCTTCACGCCCTGGCTGCGGTACACGCGCTGCACTTCGTCCACCAGGTACTTCTGGGCGGACTCGTTGTCCTTGTGTTCCAGCAGGTCGTGGGGGTTGACGGCCCCGCGGGTCAGCTGCTGACCAGCTTCCACGCGTGCGCCGTCCTTGATCTCGGGCAGCAGGCGGGTCGCGCGGCTCACCTTGTGGAGCTTGCCGCTGTACTGCGCGTCGTCCGCTTCCACCTTGATGAGGTAACGCTCTTCCTCTTCGGTGATGTGGATGGTGCCGGTGGTGTCGGCGATCAGTGCGGGCACCTTGGGCTTGCGGGCCTCGAACAGCTCGATCACGCGGGGCAGACCCATGGTGATGTCGCCGCCGCCGGCGATCCCGCCGGTGTGGAAGGTACGCATGGTCAGCTGGGTACCGGGCTCACCGATGGACTCGGCTGCCACAACGCCCACGGCTTCACCCATGCTGACTGGCTTGGCCTGCGACAGGTCGTAGCCGTAGCACTTCTGACACACGCCACTCTTGACGCGGCAGTTCAGCGGGGTGCGGACAAAGACTTCTCCCAGCGCCTTGGCGTCTTTGGTGATGGCCTTGACATCTTCCAGGCTCAGCATCTCGCCTTCGCGGATGGTGCGTCCGTCACTGAGCTCCACATCGGCGGTCAGGGTCCGGCCGTAGATGCTGGTCTCGATCTCGCTGCCCTTGCGGGTGCGCCACTCGCCGGTGCGCTCGTCGGTCGCGCCCAGCGCCATCACCGTGTAGTCGGTGCTGCCGCAATCCACGTCGCGCACGACGACTTCGTGGGCCACGTCGACCAGCTTACGGGTCAGGTAGCCGGAGTCGGCGGTACGCAGCGCGGTGTCGGCCCCACCCTTACGGGCGCCGTGGGTGGAGATGAAGTACTCCAGCACGGTCAGGCCTTCACGGAAGTTCGCGCGGATCGGCACCTCGATGGTGCTGCCGTCCGGGCGGGCCATCAGGCCGCGCATACCGGCCAGCTGACGCACCTGCTGCGGGTTACCACGGGCACCCGACTGGCTCATAATCCACAGCGGGTTGAAGGGGTAGTTCTGGCTGAAGTTCTCGAACACCGCGCTCTTGACCTCGTCGGTGGTGTCGTTCCACAGCTGCACGATCTGCTTGTAGCGCTCGTCTTCGGTCATGAAGCCGAACTCGTAGTTCTGTTCGATGGACCGCTGCTTCTCGTCGGCCGCCGCCAGGATCTCGGGCTTGTTTGGCGGAATGACGATGTCGTCGATGCCGATGGTGATGCCCGAGGAAGTGGACAGCTTGAAGCCGCTGGATTTCAGCGCGTCGAGCAGACCGGCGGTCGCCTCAATGCCCAGCTCCTTGAAGCAGGCCATAACCATGTCCTTGAGGTTGTCCTTCTCGTAGGCGGTGTCGAGGTTCATCAGCGTGTCGACCAGGTTGGCCTGGGCACCCAGGGCCTCCTGCACGATCCGGCGGAACATCACGCGGCCGGCGCTGGTGTTGTGGGTCACGCCGTTCAGACGGATGCGCACATGGTCCTGATAGTCGATCTCGCCGCGCTCGACAGCCATGATGGCCTCGTCGGGGTTGGAGAAGACGTACTTAATCAGGCCGGGGGTGATGCTTTCGCCGCCCAGCGTCACAGCGCTGTTCAGGGCGATGGTGCCGTTTTCCAGCGCGGCCAGCACGTCCTGCTCGCTGGTGAACGCAGTGCCGGCGCCCAGGTTGTCCTTGCGCAGCTGGGTCAGGGTGAAGATCCCCAGGATGATGTCGCGGCTGGGCTTGACGTTCGGCTCACCGTTGGCGGGCGACAGCAGGTTGTGCGAGGCCAGCATCTGGATGCGGGCTTCGGCCTGCGCCTGCGCGGAGAGGGGGACGTGAATGGCCATCTGGTCGCCGTCGAAGTCGGCGTTGAAGGCTTCACAGACCAGCGGGTGCAGCTGGATGGACTGACCCTCGACCAGCACCGGCTCGAAAGCCTGGATGCCCAGTCGGTGCAGGGTGGGCGCGCGGTTGAGCAGCACGACCTTGTCCTCGATCACTTCTTCCAGAGCGTCCCACACACTGTCGCGGGTGTCGCGGTAGCGCTCGAGCATCTTGCGGGCCTGCTTGATGTTGGTGACTTCGCCCTTCTCTTCGAGCACCTTGAACAGGAACGGCTTGAAGAGTTCGAGCGCCATCCGCTTGGGCACACCACACTGGTGCAGCTTGAGCTGTGGACCGACCACGATCACCGAGCGGCCGGAGTAGTCCACGCGCTTACCGAGCAGGTTCTGGCGGAACCGGCCCTGCTTGCCGCCCAGCAGGTCGGTAAGGCTGCGCAGGCTGCGGTCCGAACCGGGGTTGGTCACGGGGCTGCCCCGGCGGCCGTTGTCGATCAACGCGTCCACCGCTTCCTGCAGCATGCGCTTCTCGTTGCGGATGATCATGTCGGGCGCGCCCTGGTTCATCAGCTTCTTGAGGCGGTTGTTGCGGTTGATCAGGCGGCGGTACAGGTCGTTGAGGTCCGAGGTCGCGAAGCGTCCGCCGTCCACCTGCACCATGGGACGCAGATCCGGTGGCATCACCGGCACGGTGTTGAGGATCATCCAGCTGGGGTTGTTGCCGCTGCGCTTGAAGCTGCGGGTGACTTCCAGCCGCTTGCGGGCCTTGGCGCGCTTGTGGCGTGAGGAGTCCTTCATCTGCTCGCCCAGTTCGGCCGCCAGTTCGTCGAGGTTCAGCTCGTCGAGCAGTTCCTTGACAGCTTCGGCGCCCATCTTGGCCTCGAAGTCGTAGGACTCGATAACACGGACCTGTTTGCGCACCAGGTCGATCTCGATGCGGCCACTGATCTCGCTGCGGACATTGCCGCTGTCTGCCAGCTCGTCGCCGGGTTCGACGCGGTCACCGATGACCACCAGAGGCTCGTCCTGGTAGGGGTAGACCTTGGCTTTGGAGACGATGATGCTAGCTGGGGTGTGCAACGTGATCACACCGTCAGCTTCCGCGATGATCTCCTCTTCCTTGTCGATGGCCCCCACGACCTTCTGGCCCTTGCGGACTTCAGAGCCGTCCCCAACCAGCACGTGCATGGTGGGGTTGATGGGGTACTCGGCGCGGCGGGTCCAGTGGGCCGTGACCTTCACGTCGCCCTTTTTGGGGAAGGTCACGCCCGACAGGCGGCTGTCGCGGCTCAGGCGCAGGCGGTCGCCCGCACTGGCGTCAGCCAGCACCGCGCCGGCTTCCACGATCTCGCCGTGGGCAACCTGCACGTTCATGCCGTGCGGGATGTACACCCGCGCGAGCACTTCACCCAGGGCGGGGGTCTCGTCTTCGCTGTCGCTGGTTACAGACTCGCGCAACTCGACCATCACGCTGTCCTCGCCCATGTCGTGCAGGAAGGCGGTGCCGTCCACCGGAGCGGTGATCTGCACGTCGGCTTCCAGCTCGGCCAGGATCTCACCGGCGCGGAAGGTGTCCTGCTGCACCAGGGCGTCGGCCGGCACAGGCAGGCTGGCCTCGACCTGTTCGGCGTAGGCGATCTCGGCGCGGCGGGGGAAACGGTACTGCGCCAGGCCGTCCATCTTGGCCACGACGTTGCCGCCCAGAATCTGACCACGCGTGACGTACTCGCCGTCACGGATCACGGCTTCGGTGCCGCTGGGCAGGGCGTAGGTTTCCTGACGCCCGTAGCGCAACTCGCGGTACTCGTCGTCGCTCAGCAGTTCACCGCGCTTGAGTGGGCGGCCGTCCTTCTGGGCGTTCAGCGGCTGGGTAACCAGGAAGGAGCTGAAATACAGCACCTTCTCCAGCTGGCCGGCCGACAGGTCAAGCAGCGTGCCGATCTTGCTGGGCGTGTCCTTGACGTACCAGATGTGCGCGGCGGGCGTGGCCAGGTCAATGTGGCCCATGCGGTAGCGGCGCACCTTGCTGGAGGTGACTTCCACACCACAGCGCTCGCAGACCTTGCCCTCGTAGCGCTGGCGCTTGTACTTGCCGCAGGCGCACTCGTAGTCCTTGATCGGCCCGAAGATGCGCTCGTCGAACAGACCTTCACGCTCGGGCTTCAGGGTGCGGTAGTTGATGGTCTCGGGTTTCTCGACCTCGCCAAAGCTCCACTCGCGGATTTTCTCCGGGCTGGCAATGGCGATACGGACTTTGCTGAAATCTTTCACGGCTTCTCCTGTGAGAGAGGCTTGTTGTCGGGGTCAAAGCGGGCTGAGCCGGGGGCAGGGGAGGGCGAATATCCTCCCCTGAGCGCTTTAGCGCTTGGGCATCATGCCTTCGAAGATGTCGACGGCGCGGTCGCCATTGTCGAGCACCTCGACGTCCAGGCCCAGCGAGTGCAGCTCCTTGAGCAGCACCTTGAAGCTTTCGGGGATGGTGCTGCCCGAGACTTCCTCGCCCTTGACGATGCTCTGGTACGCGGCGTCGCGGCCATCGATATCATCGGACTTGATCGTCAGCATTTCCTGCAGGGTGTGCGCCGCGCCGTAAGCCTCAAGCGCCCACACTTCCATTTCCCCGAAGCGCTGACCACCGTTCTGGGCCTTACCACCCAGCGGCTGCTGGGTAATCAGGCTGTACGGGCCAGTGGAGCGGGCGTGCAGCTTGTCTTCCACCATGTGGTAGAGCTTCATGACGTACATGGTGCCCACGACCACAGGCCCACTGATGGGCTCGCCACTGCGGCCGTCGTACAGGATGCTCTTGCCGGTGCGGGCCAACTGCATCTGGGCGCGCTCGTAGTCACTGCCCGGAGTGTCGATGACGCCCAGCTTGCCGGCGCGGTCCAGCACTTCCTGCTCGCGCTTGTCGAGCTCGAAGCCCTCGTCCTTGCGGGCCTGCAGCCTCTCGGCAGCCGCCACTTCCAGCATTTCCTTGATGGTCGCCTCAGTAACCGAGTCAAACACCGGGGTCTCGAACTTCTGGCCGGTCAGGCGGGCCACTTCACCGAGGTGGGTTTCGAGAATCTGGCCCAGGTTCATGCGGCTGGGGACGCCGAGCGGGTTGAACACCAAGTCCACGGGGGTGCCGTCTTCCAGGTAGGGCATGTCCTCGGGGCGCATGATCTTGGAGACCACGCCCTTGTTCCCGTGGCGGTTGGCGACCTTGTCGCCCACCTGCAGCTGTCGCTTCTGAGCCACGTACACGCGCACCATTTCACGCACACCGGGTTTGAGGTCCACGCCCTCGTCGCCGCGGCGGAAGCGCACGGTCTTCACGACAATGCCGCCCTGGCCCGACATGACGCGCAGGCTGGTGTCCTTCACTTCGCGGGCCTTCTCACCGAAGATCGAGCGCAGCAGACGCTCTTCGGGGGTGGGTTCAGACTCGCCCTTGAAGCTGGTCTTGCCGACCAGGATGTCGCCGGGCTTGACCTCGGCGCCCACGCGCACGATGCCGTCCTCGTCGAGGTCGCGCAGCGCGGCTTCGCTGAGGCCCGGGATGTCGCGGGTGATCTTCTCCGGCCCGAGCTTGGTGTCGCGCGCGTCGATCTCGTCTTTTTCGATGTGGACGCTGGTGTAGAAGTCCTTCTGAACCAGGCCCTCGCTGATGCAGATCGCGTCTTCGAAATTGAAGCCGTCGAAGGGCATGATCGCGATGGTGATGTTCTGGCCCAGCGCGAGGCGGCCCAGGTCGGAGGCGGGACCATCGGCGATGACCTGTCCGGCCACCACTTCGTCACCCACGTTCACAATAGGCGCCTGGTCGAGATTGGTGCCCTGGTTGGAGCGGGTGAAGCGCACCAGCTCGAAGGTGCGGACGTTGCCCCGGACCATACCGGCCTCGGCGCTGTCCTCGCTGAGGGTGATCTGAATGGCGCGGGCGTCCACGTAGGTCACGCGGCCGGTCACGTCGCTGACCACGCTGGTGCCCGAGTCGGTCACCACGCGGCGCTCCACACCGGTGCCCACGGCGGGGCTGTCGGCGCGCACCAGCGGCACGGCCTGCGACTGCATGTTGGAACCCATCAGCGCGCGGTTGGCGTCGTCGTGCTCCAGGAAGGGAATCAGGGAGGTGTTGATCGAGACGATCTGCTTCGGACTCACGTCCATGAAGTCCACTTCTTCGGGGGTGTACCACAGCGGGTCACCCTTGCGGCGGGCCAGCACACGCTCGTCGGCGAAGGTGTTGTCGTCGTTCAGCGGGCTGTTGGCCTGGGCGATGGTGTAGCGGTCCTCAATGTCGGCCGTCATGTACACCACGTCGTCGGTCACGCGGCCGTTCTCGACGCGGCGGTAGGGCGCCTCGATAAAGCCCAGGTCGTTGACCTTGGAGTACGAGGACAGCGAGGAGATCAGACCGATGTTGGCGCCTTCGGGCGTTTCGATTGGGCAGATGCGGCCGTAGTGGGTACGGTGCACGTCACGCACGTCGAAGCCGGCGCGCTCGCGGGTCAGACCGCCCGGCCCCAGCGCGGAGATACGGCGCTTGTGACGCAAGTCCGACAGGGGGTTGGTCTGGTCCTTGAACTGTGAGAGCTGGCTGCGGCCGAAGAACTCACGCATGGCCGCCACGATGGGACGGTTGTTGACCAGCTTGGTGGGGGTCGCGGCGTCGGGGTTACCCAGCAGCATGCGCTCGCGCACGCCACGCGCCATACGGCCCATGCCCACGCGCAGCTGGTCGGCGAGCAGCTCGCCCACGGTGCGCACGCGGCGGTTGCCGAGGTGGTCGATGTCGTCCTCGCCCACTGGCACGTCGGTCACCACACCGTCCTCGTCGACCATCTGCACGGTCTCAAGACCCTGCTGCAGTGCCATCAGGTAGCGGATGGTGTCCACCAGACCGGCGTCGCTGAATTTGCCGTCCTCGAACTTCAGCAGGGTGCGCTCGGGGCGGTTGACGCCCAGCTTGGTGTTCATCTTGAAGCGGCCGGGCTCGCCCAGGTCGTAGCGGCGGGGGTCGGCCAGCAGGCCGTAGAGGTACTGGGTCGCCTTGTCGCGCTTGGGCGGATCACCGGGACGCAGCACCGTGAACAGGCGCAGGAGCGCCTCGTCGGCGCCCATGCCGGCGCTCTTGTCCTCGGGCAGTTCCACGTCGGGCTCGAACTCGGTGAACAGGGCGCGCAATTGGGCGTCGTCGTAGCCCAGCACACGCAGCAGCAGCGCCACGGGGAACTTGCGCTTGTTGACTTTCATTTCCAGCACGCCGCCGGCGAACTCCAGTTCGATCCAGGGGCCGCGCTTGGGCATGGGGATGATCGCGCCGGTGTACATCTTCTTGATGCCCTTGTAGGAGCTCGTGAAGTACACGCCGGGGCTGCGGTGGATCTGAGAAATCACCACGCGGTCGGCACCGTTGATCACGAAGGAGCCATCCTCGGTCATCAGCGGCAGGTCGCCCAGGAACACCTGGTCTTCCTTGATCAGACCGCTGTCCTTGTGGATCAGCTGGAGCTTGGCGTACATGGGGGCCTGATAGGTCAGATCCTTCTCGCGGCACTCTTCGGGGCTGTAGGGCGGATCGCCCAAGCGGTACTCCAGGTAGTCGAGCACCAGACCGGTCGAGCGCCCCTTCTCGGTTTCGTCAATCGGGAAGACTTCTTTGAAGGCACTCTGGAGTCCGGCGTCTTCACGGCGGTCCGGGGCGCGGTCAGCCTGCAGGAACGCCCGGAAGGAGTTCACCTGTACTTCGGTCAGATTGGGGAGCGGGATGACTTCCTTGATGTCACCGAAACGCTCAATGCGGGGTTCGATACCGTTGAAACTCATGCACACCTCGCTTGCGTGCTCCCTACATGCACTCGCGTCTCTCCGGGGCTGAAAAAGACGCGGCTGGGAACGCAACCTCTCCGGTCGCGTTCCGCTTGTTCAGACTCAGTTGTGAAGTCCAGCTTCCTGCAAGGAACTCCTGCCCAACCCATCATGGTCGGCCACAGACCAGTCTACATCTGAAAGGCGTGGCCCGTCAAACGCGGCTGGCGGTGCAGGTCGCTGAATGCTGGAGTGGAGCATAGCAGAGTACACACGCTGGACACGACAGGTGCTCCCCATCTGTCTTCACGTACTCTCAGGGCATGACTCCTGGGTCCATCTTCGCGCAGGCGCCGTGGCTATTCACGCTGTTCTACGTCCTGAACATCATCTGTCTGATTCACGCGGTCGCGACCCGGCGCGGCGTACTGTGGATCGTCTTTCTGGGGATCAACCTGATGTTTGGCGGCTTTCTGGCCACCCTGCTGTACTTCTTCATGGAGTTCCTGCCCGGCCTCCGTGGCAGCCGGCGCGCGGCAGGTGTCGCGGTGCAGCGCGGCGTCGAGGCTATCAAGCCGCTCGACACTCGGATCCGGGAAGCGCAGGCGCGGCTGGACGAAAGCGACACCCTGCAGAACAGGGCCGACCTGGCTGCCCTGCTCTCCCGTGCCGGGCGCCAGGCAGAGGCTCAGAACGTGCTTGACCCTCTGCTGCGGGGTATCTATGCCGACGACCCGGTGGTGCTGCTGACCAGCGCAGAACTGGACCTTCAGCGCGGTCAGGCGGCCGACGCGGAGGCCAAGCTGAACCGGGTAGACCTGCGGACCAGCGCGGCCACCCGCACCCGCAGTTTGACCCTGCTGGCCCGGGCGCAGGAGGCCCAGGGCAAACCGGAAACTGCTGAGACCTATCAACAAGCCATTCAGGGCGCCACCACCGAGGAACCTCGTGCCCGCTACGCAGCGTATCTGGTCCGGCAGGGCAGGGTAGAGGAGGCCCGGCCTGTGCTCGATGGACTGGCCCGGACTGAACAGCGCGCGACGGCGTTCTACCGTCGCCAGGAGCGGGAGTGGTTTCAGCTGGCCGCAGGCCTGCGCCGTGACCTGAAGTAGTGCGGATCTCTTCTCAGCCATTTGTATTATCCGGGTGATATTGCCAGAATCATTTTGCCCCGGGTAATATCAGGCATGGACGAAAACGAGACCTACACAGCATTTCGTGGTAACCGTCGGGTGGGCAATGGCTCTCTGCGGGAACTGCTGACCCAGCTCTGGAAGCTGTCCCCTGATCCTCATGCCTCCCTGCTGGTTTTCAGTGACCAGACAGGACGCAGCGTGGATCTCAGCCTGCACGGTTCGCTGGCGGAGATGCTTGAGCGTGAGGCGCCCCTTCCAGCCCGGCCAGGCCCAGGACGTCCCAGACTGGGCGTTGTGGCAAGGGAAGTCACCCTGCTCCCCCGTCACTGGGAATGGCTTGAAAGCCAGCCTGCCGGAGTGTCGGCGGCCCTGCGCCGTCTGGTCGACGAGGCGCGCAGGGCCGCCCCAGCCGCTGAACGGATGAGGCTCTCACGTACACGGGCCGACCGTTTCCTGATGGTCATGGCCGGCGACCTCCCTGGAGCGGAGGAGGCCAGCCGAGCTCTCTACGCAGGTGACGAGCCGAAATTCAAGACCATCTTGAACTCCTGGCCTGAAGATATCCGGCAGCATACGCAGCGGCTAGCAGCAGACGCCTTCCCAGAGTCTTCTCAGTAAGCCTTTACTGAGACCAAAAGACAGGCTGTTCGGTGTCCCTGCCGCTTTACTAGGGGAGCTGTACCCCGGGCATTAAAAAAGCCCCTGACTGTTCAGGTCAGGGGTGCACTCCGGTGTAGTGAAAAAGCAGGCCGTCGGCTTCAGGGAGCCGGGGCTGGCTTACTTCAGCTCGACCTTGGCTCCAGCGCCTTCGAGCTGGGCCTTGATCTTCTCGGCATCGTCCTTGCTGATGCCTTCCTTCAGGACGCCGCCCTTCTCGCTCATGTCCTTGGCTTCTTTCAGGCCCAGGCCGGTGATGGCGCGGATTTCCTTAATGACGTTGATCTTGCTGGCACCGGCGTCAACCAGAACGACGTCGAACTCGGTCTTCTCTTCAACGGGAGCAGCGGCGGCAGCGGCGGGGCCGGCAGCGACAGCAGCGGTCACGCCCCAGGTGTCCTTCAGACCGTCAATGAGGTCCGCGAGTTCCATGATGGTGAGCTGGCCGAGCTGGTCGATAAGAGCCTGTTTGTCGTAAGCCATGATTGTTTCCTCCGAAATTGAATTTGTGGGTGGCGCACCTGGGGCGCGCCAGACAGTGCTTTGGATTAGGCGCTCTCGCCTTCAAGCTTCTCGCGGTACGCTTCGAGAACTCCGACGAAGTTGCTGAGGTGCGCGCTGAGCACGCCGACCAGTTCGGCCTGCAGGCTCTGCTTGCTGCCCAGGCTGGCCAGGCGCTCGACGACTTTCACGTCGACCTTGTTGCCTTCGACAAAGCCGCCCTTGATAGCAGGAATGCCTTTGTCGTTGCCCTTGGCCGCGTCGCTCAGGGCCTTGGCGACCCCGGCGGGGTCCTCCTGGGCCAGCACGAGGGCGCTGGGGCCTTTCAGGGCGTCGCCGAAGTCACGGCCACCTTCCTGAAGGGCGAGGTTGATCAGGGTGTTCTTGGCAACAATCAGCTGCCCACCCTTCTCGCGGATGCTCTTGCGCAGTTCGCTCAGCTGGCCGGCGGTCAGGCCCTGGTAATTGACGACGTAAAACGTCTCAATGCCCTGAAGGCTGCCCGTGAGGGCGCTGAGGGTCTGCTGGTTCTTTTCGTTCGCCATGCAGTGAACCTCCTTTGCTGGTGGACAAGTCCAGGTGCACGTTCGCAGCCTGACAACTCGGCGGGATGTTTAAACCTGGCAAGGGTCCCCGCTGTCTTGGGTGCCGGAATTGGGGCCTATTGAGAAGGTGCGAGGTGCACCGGGGTGCTGATGTTAAGTGGGTCCGGGAACGGTTGTCTTTCCCGGACCCCGAAGGCCCTTAGGCCAGCGCGCCGCCACTCAGGGTCAGCGGAATGCTGGGACCCATGGTGGTGGTCAGGTATGCGCTGCGCAGAAACACACCCTTGGCATTGCCGGGCTTGGCAGCTTCCAGCGCACTGATCAGCGCGCCGTAGTTGGCGCTCAGGTTGCTGGGATCAAAGCTGGCCTTGCCGATAGGGGCGTGAACGACGCCGGTCTTGTCATTACGGAATTCAATGCGGCCAGCCTTGAGACCACGAACCATGCCGGTCACGTCGGGGCCGACGGTGCCGCTCTTGGGGTTGGGCAGGAGGCCACGGGGCCCGAGCAGACGCGCGAGCTTCTGGCCCACGGCCGCCATCATGTCGGGGGTAGCCACCACGGCGTCGAACTCCATGAAGCCGCCGGCGATGCGCTCGATCAGCTCGTCGCTGCCGACCACATCAGCGCCAGCTGCTTCGGCGGCAGTAACGTTGTCACCCTTAGTGATCACAGCCACGCGCACAGTGCGGCCGGTGCCGTGAGGCAGCGCAACGGTCCCACGGACGTTCTGGTCGCTCTTGCGGGGGTCGATGCCCAGACGGAAGTGCACTTCCACGGTCTCGTCGAACTTCGCGGTGGCGAGGTCCTTGACCAGAGCGGCGGCTTCGTCAATGGTGTACTGCTTGTTACGGTCGACTTTGTCAATCAGTGCGCGGTAGCGCTTGCCGTGCTTAGGCATTGGGGGCCCCCTCGATGGTGACGCCCATGCTGCGCGCAGTGCCCGCCACGGTGTTGGCGGCGGCTTCCACACTGCCGGCGTTCAGGTCAGGCATTTTGGTCCGGGCGATTTCCAGAACCTGGTCCCAGTTCAGCTTGCCCACTTTGGCCTTGTTCGGCGTGGCGCTGCCCTTCGAAAGGCCAGCGGCCTTGCGGATCAGGTAGCTCATGGGAGGCGTCTTGGTGATGAAGGTAAAGGAGCGGTCCGCGAAGATGGTGATCTCCACAGGAATAATCGCATCACCCTTATCGGCGGTCTGGGCGTTGAACGCCTTGGTGAACTCCATGATGTTCGCGCCGTACTGACCGAGCGCAGGACCAACGGGCGGGGCCGGTGTGGCCTTCCCGGCGGGGAGTTGCAGTTTGACAATCCCGGTTACTTTCTTCATGCATTTCCTCCTTAGCTCCCCCGGAACTCGGTACACAGGGTACGGAGCGGGGTGCTGACGCTAAGTTCCGATCACGACATGACACATGTCGCAGCGGCAACTTTTCTACTGTACTGCCTGCCCGGCCCTTTGCCAAGAGGTAACAACCCGGGGCAGGAACCAGCAGGCAATTACTTGCTGACTTGCGAGAAGTCCAGCTCCACGGGCGTTTCGCGGCCAAAGATGCTGACCAGCACCTTGACCTTTGCCTGCGGCAGATTGACCTCACTGACCACGCCGCTGAAATCGGCAAACGGACCACTGGTGACGCGCACCATATCGCCGGCCTTGAGGTCGATTTTCACGCGTGGAGCTTCTTCCACCGGAGCCTGGGTGGCTACACCAACCGAAGCCAGCAGGCGGTCGACTTCCTGGGTGGACAGGGGAACAGGACGGGTGGCTGTGCCAACAAAGCCGGTGACACCGCTGGTCCCGCGCACCACTTCCCACGACTCGCCCAGCTCGCCGGGCGCGTCGTCGTCTTCGACGTCCATCTGCACAAAGACGTATCCGGGAAACAGCTTGCGCTGAACGGTTTCCTTTTTGCCGCCGTCGCGCAGTTCCACCGCTTGCTCAGTGGGCTGAAGCACCTGAAAGATCTTGGTGCCGCGCATGCCAAGCTTGCCGGCACGTTCCATCAGGTGCTGTTCCACGCGGTCTTCCTGACCCACGTACGTGTGCACGGCATACCATTCGATACTCATGCCAGCACCACCTTGATCAGGTTGCTGAAGATCAGGTCCAGCGCGAAAACGATCAGCGTCAGGGCCACGACGAAGATCAGCACGGCCTGCGTGCCATCCAGCACCTGCTGCCGGCTGGGCCAAGACACGCGCGAGAGTTCCGCGCGGGAATCCCGGAAGTACTGAATCAAGTTCATGAAGTCACCTGGATCAAGAGAAGGAGAGATTGGATGCCAGGGCCACACTGCCCCTCAGGGGGCAGCACGTTGGCCTGAAATCAGACCTTCTTCTCTTTGAAGACCACGTGCTTCTTGGCCACGGGGTCGTACTTGCGCAGTTCCATCTTGGCCTGCGTGTTGCGGCGGTTTTTGGTGGTGGTGTAGTAGAAGCCCGTGCCTGCGGTGCTTTCCATTTTCACGATGATGCGGGGGCCGTCCTTAGCCATGTGATGCTCCTTTCGCAGGCCGCCTCAGGGCGGAATCCTGCTCCCAGCGTCCGCCTTTGCGGCACGATCCTTCGCTGGTAAAAGCCCGCCTTCTGGCGGGCAACATTCCGATTATAGGCACCTGGACCTCAGGTGTCCACTGCAGTAGCCATACCGGTAGGGAATCCGTCGATGCTACGAGTATTTTTGCGTTGCCAGTACTCGGTGATCTGGTCCTGGCTCATCCGGCGGTGCACGCCGTTCAGGTCCTCCCGGTCGGTCTGGTACGCCATGTAAGGAACAGCCATGCCGCAGGAGGTCTGTACAAGGTCTATATCCAGGACATAGATCTGGCGTGCGCCGGGCAGCGGGGGAAAGAGGAAGACCAGCGCCGGCCAGGCCTCACTGCCCGGCTCGACCATCCGGGCCCGACCGTACAGACGCAGAATCAGTGGCGGACCATCAAACGAGCAGAACATCAGGGTCATGCGGGACGAGCGCAGCAGATGGGCCGCTGTTTCGTTGCCGCTCCCGGTCACGTTCAGCCACGCCAGCTGATTGGGCGTGAGCACCCGCAGGCTGTCCATACCTTTGGGGGAGACGTTGACGCGTCCTTCTGGCGCCGCAGTCCCGACAAAGAAAATGTGCTGCTGTTCGATGAACTTGCGTAGATGATCGGACAGTGCCGGAAGCTGTTTCGCCATGGCTGATGGTACTTCCAGGGCAGCACAAAGGGAGGCCATGATGGCCTCCCCTTGAAACGTGGGTTTTTACTCCAGGACCTTGGAGACGACGCCGGCGCCGACGGTACGGCCACCTTCGCGGATGGCGAAGCGCAGACCTTCTTCCATGGCGATGGGCTTGATCAGGTCGA